>JBJXGR010000293.1:0-62726 GCA_046160045.1 Bryobacteraceae bacterium | reverse complement strand
ACGCGAATGGATTCGGGCCGACCTCGGTTCCGGTGATCAGCGGATCGGACGTGCAATCGGGCAATCTCTTTCCGCTTCCTGTAGTCCAAATCGGCGGCATTACCGCGACGGTGGTGTTCGCCGGGCTGGTATCGCCAGGCCAGTTCCAGTTCAACGTAGTAGCGCCGGCTTCGCTGGCTGACGGGGACCATCCGCTCACGGCAACGTACAACGGCTTGACCACCCAGCCCGGGACTCTGATCACCATACAGCGTTAAAGTGGTCTCGCAGTCCGACCAGTTCAATGTCGTAGTGTGCGAGAATTCGAACCGGCTCAGAATCCAATCGGTTACGACCGGCTTGGGCGAATCCCATATCCATTAGTACCGATAAGCAAACCGGAGATGTGATTTCTGGCCTGAAACAGCGTAGGGAAAACTTATGATTTGGGTTCGGCCCGGATGGTCGGAACCGGAAGTTGGCCTTCAGACGTGTGTGAGAAAGGGAACGTTTTTGCAGCGCATGGAGCGCGGTGCCTGGCCCGCATCACGCGAGGCTTCCGGAGCATGGCTGTACGCCAAATCGCGTGCAAAGTTCCACGCCAGATAGTTTGCAAAGTGACAGCGCCGGCGTCATCGCCGAGCCCCTCCGGCAAGCTTGTCCACAAGCATGCAGCCCAAGAATACAATCTTGACGCCGTCGTTGTCCGTGTGATATTACTCACCAGTCGATTCCCCCCGCGGAGGAATCGACTTTCTCCAGGAGGTATTGTGTCCCCGCTGAGAGTTCTATCATGTCTGGCCACAGCGCTGTCGCTTTCTCCGTGCATCGCACGGGCGCAGAGCCAATTCGGATCGGTTACCGGAAGCGTGACCGATCCCAGCCTTGCCAAAGTCTCGGGTGCGACGATTCGCGCCACCAATGAGGCTACAAACCTGGGCTTCTCGACCGAGACACGCGAATCCGGCGAGTACCTGATCGGCGGCCTGATCCCTGGTGTATACACCATCACCGCCGAGAAGACCGGCTTCAAGGACTTCCGCCTCACGGGCATCGTGGTCAGCGCCGGGAACTCGTCCCGAGCGGATCTGCAACTGACGCTCGGCGCCACCACGGAAAGCGTCACGGTTTCCGCGTCCGCCGTGCAGTTGAATACGGAATCGGGGACGGTGGCGCCCTCGGCAATTTCTCAGTACCTGTCAATGCCGGCGACCATCATGCCATCGGGCCAGACGTTGGCGGACACTCTGGTACCCTACCTCCCCGGACAAACCTACATTGGGGGGCGGGCCGTCACGGCCTATGGCTCGCGAACGTATGACCGCCGGGTGACCCTCGACGGAGCCGTCTTTGGGATCACCAGCACCTCCGGCGTGCGCATGCCGAGGGGAACCGTGGAGGAGTTGCAATCGTCGACGCTACTCGCCGACGCGCAGCATCAGACCTCGAACACGACCGAGATGTTCACCGCGAAAGGCACGAACGACTTTCACGGCGCCGTCTGGACCGAAATCCAGAACGCGGCCCTGAACGCGCTCAACTGGTACTCCACGTCGTCGCGGCCCCCGGGGCTTCCCACGATCGGAATAGGCTTCATCGTCGGAGGTCCGGCCTATATCCCGAAGGTCTACAACGGCAGAAACAAGACCTTCTTTCACATGACGTTTCAGCGGTATAACTTCAATCTGCCAGGACCGTCGTCGGCAACCCTGCCGACCGCGCAGATGCGGGCCGGGAACCTCTCTCAGCAGAACACACCAATCATCGACCCAATAACGAGGACGCCGTTCCCGAATGCAACCATCCCGGGTTCGCGGATTTCCCCGATCGCGCAGAAAGCCATGGACCAGTACATGCCACAGGTGCCCGCCGGCGCGGGCTTCGCGCAGTTCAACTACAACACGCTGGGCCTCTACAACCAGCCCTACCACGATCTCTTTCTGCGCGCGGACCAGCAAATCGGCTCGAAGGACAACGTCAGCTTCAGCTACGGATACAACTACACAATCATCAACCAGAACAACAGCCTGCTCCCCTTAGGAAAGAACTTCCTCCTCAGGCAGTTCAATTTCTTCAACGCCAGCGCGAACCATATCTTCAGCCCGAGCCTGCTTAACGAGGTGAACTTTGGCGCGCGGCTGGGCGTGTACGGTAAATCGTCCAATGAGCTGCTGGGACAGGATGTGATGTCGTCGATTGGCTTGGCTCTCGCCCCAAACACGCCGCCGGGTATCACGGGCGGCCCCACCCTCAATATCACCGGCATGACGGGACTCGTCTTCTCCCCTGCCTCAGAGTCCGACGAGCGCGTCTACACGTTTCGAGACACTCTGAGCTGGACCCGAGGCCATTCGACGACCAAGACCGGGTTCGAACTGGTTCGCAGGAGAACCACGACCACGAGCTTCGCGAATTTGTTCGGCACCTATAACTTCACGGGGCTCTTTGCCGGGACCGGATTTGGCGACTTCCTGCTGGGTCTACCCTCGCAGACGTCCCGCAACCTCCCGCCCGGTCCGATCGGTCAGAAGCCCCAGCAGTTGGGGTTCTTCGTCAACGAGGACTATCGGGTCAGGAGAAACCTGACTCTCAATATCGGCTTCCGTGTGCAGTACAACTATGCTCCCATCGAGCCTGACGGCAGATACTATAACTTCGACGTAAAGACCGGGAACCTGGTGGTCCCCGACGATAACTCGCTGGGGAAATTGAATCCTGGTCTTGCGCCCGCGCTGCGCGCCCGAATCGTGACGGCGCAGTCCGCCGGTTTCCCCGGCCGCCTGGTGAACGGACAACTGTATTTGACGCCGCGTTTCGGGTTCGCCTACCAATTAGGCAGCAATGGCGTGGTTCGGGGCGGTTACGGCATCTACGGAACCCTGATTGCCAACGGCGGCGCCACTGGCGGGCCCTTCACGCCGGGGGTTCAGAATTTCAGCAACACCAACACCTGCAACCCCGACACTGGCGTGTGCGCTCCCGCGTTCACCCTGTCAAACCCGTTTCCCACAACCTCGGTTCTGGCGGTTTCGGGCCTGGCCGTGACCGGCGTGAACCCCACCCTTCGCACGCCTCAGATGCATCAGTGGCACTTGACCGGCGAGCGCAAGCTGCCCGGGGACATCGTGTTCCGCGTCAGTTACGCGGGCAGCAGGTCGACCAATCTCCCCTACCGCGCCAACATCGCCCTGCCCAGGGCGAGCACGACCCCTTATTCCCAGAACCGGCTCGTGTATCCGCAGTGGTTCAGCGCGGTTTATGCGGACTCCGGCGGCAACACGGCCTACAACACCCTCGATACCGAGTTCAAGAGGCAATGGAGAAACGGTTTCACGCTGAACGGAGGCTATGCGTTCTCCAAGTGTCTGACAGACAGCGACGAGGGCGGGCTCGAGCAGAATTATGGCTCCTTCGGACCGCTGGGTCCCACGAGCGAAAACCCCTACGACCGGGCCAGAAACAAGGGAAACTGCGAGGCGATCCCGCGGCACAGTTTCCGCACCATGTACGTCTACGACCTGCCGTTTGGAAAAGGCCGGCCGCTGCTGAACAGTCCACAAGGCCTTGGCCGCGGCATTCTAAACACGATCGTCGGTGGCTGGTCGATTTCCGGCTTCTTCCTCGCGCGAACCGGCAATTACTTTACTCCTCTCTGGAGCGGCTTTGATGCAGCCAACACCGGCCAGACGCTGATCCGCACGGACCGGATTTGCAGCGGTAAACCGAGCCACCGAACGTGGACATCGGTTTTTGACACAAGCTGTTTCGTTCGACCGACGTCAGGCCGCTACGGGAATGCCGGGATGGGCATTATCGAAGGGCTCGGCTACTGGAACTATGACGCCGGAGCCTACAAGTACATCCACTTCGGAAACGATGAGCGGCTTCCGAGGCTCCGCATCGGGATGACGAGCATGAACATCTTCAATCATCCGGCGAAGGGGAATACGGGTACCGGAGGATTCATCATCAACAGCTCCGCGACTGTGGCCCGGGCGAATGATACGGTATACAATTCGGGGGTCACGGCCAACCTCGGCCAGTGGCGGCAGATTTACTTCGAAGCGCGCGTGGAGTGGTAACAGCCGCGAACTCCGGTCAATGACACGGCAGGTCGGGTCTGCAAGGCCTGCCGGCGGAGCATTCCGGAATCGCTGCGTCCTGCAACCTGGGAATAACTCATGACGATCAACGACGTTGTCGCGATCGATGTGCATGGCCACTATGGCGTGTACTACCGCAAAGAACTGACTTTGCACAACCGTTTCATGACGGCGACCGCCAGCCAGGTCGAGGACCGGGCCAGGCGGTCGGGGATTGGAACCACCGTCGTTTCTCCTCTGCTTGGGTTGGTTCCCCGCTTCGAAGCCGACGCGGTGAAGGGGAACGAAGAAGCGGCGAGGGTCGTCGAGGAGACGCCCGGCCTGTTGCAGTGGGTGATTGTCAATCCAAAGCAGCCCGAAACGTTCGCTCAGGCCGCCGATCGCCTCAAACATCCCAAGTGCGTCGGGATCAAGATCCATCCGGAAGAGCACGGATACCCCATCAGCCGGGAAGGGGGCCGGATCTTCGAGTTCGCCGCTCGCCATGCGGCGGTGGTGTTGACCCACAGCGGCGAACAGAACAGCCTGCCGGAGGATTGCGTTCCTTTTGCCAACGAGTTCCCCGAGTTGAACCTGATTCTGGCCCACCTTGGCTGTGGCTGGGACAATGACCTGGGTCACCAGGTGCGAGCCATCCAGGCATCGCGCAATGGGAATCTCCATGTAGATACTTCGAGCGCCAGCAGCATCATTCCCGGGCTTATCGAATGGGCGGTTGAGGAGATCGGCTGCGGCCGCATCCTGTTTGGCACCGACACGCCGCTCTATTCGACGGCGATGCAGAGACGGCGCATCGAAACGGCGGAAATCAGCGACGCGGATAAGCGGGCGATTCTCCGGGATAACGCGCTGGCGCTCCTGAAGCTACCCGCCGCTTAGGTTGACGCCCGAATTCGTTAGGGGACACGATGACGAGATTGACAGCACAGAGCCTGAAGGGGATCTGGGCAGCCATCACCATGGCCTGGGACGAGCATTTCGCCTTCGACGAGACATCGTACGTCGAGAATACCCGCCGGTTGATCCGTTCGCGCGTCGACGGGATCTTCACCACGGGCAGCACCGGCGAATTCTACGCGCTGGAGTATGACGAGTTCCGGCGGATGGTGGATCTGCAGGCGGCCCTCTGTGGCGAGGCCGGTACGCCCTTGCAGATCGGCTGCTGCGCCGACGCTACGGCGAAAACGCTGCGCCTGTTCGAGTACGCCTGCCGGCATCCTCAGGTCGGCGCGGTGCAGGTGACTATTCCGTATTGGATGGAAATGACCGACCGGGAGGTGCTGCGGTTTTTCAAGGATGTTCACACGGCATGCCCACAGATGCCGCTGGTGCACTACAACATCCCGCGCGCCAAGCGGTTTCTGCACGCGGCCGACTACCGGCGCATCCTGGACGTGGCTCCCAGCCTCATCGGCGTGAAGTACACGTTCGCAGGCAGCCATTTCGGCAACCTGCAGGCAGACCTCGCGCTGACTCCGGAGCTCTCGTTTTTCGTCGGGGAAGATCTGCTGGTGTCCGGGATGTTGCTGGGCGTCCGGGGATCGTACAGCTCGCTGGTCAGCACACGCCCGGCCTTCATGCTGGAGATGTTCGAGAAAGCCGAGGGCGGCCGGTGGGAAGAGGCGATCGTCATGCAGAAACACGCCAGTGCGTTCTTCCGGGAACTCGACGAATGGCTGGGCGAGCGCGGCGAAGGCGGAATCGATCCGGTCGCCGACAAGGGTCTCTCGGTCGCCGCGGGCTTCTTCACCGGCAGTCAGCGATGCCGGGCTCCCTACCTGGGCTGGTCCGATGAAACGGTGTCCGGGTTGAGGGTTTGGCTGCGCGAGCGCTATCCGGAGTTCCTTGCCGAACCGGTTTAAGAGCAATACTGTTCATTTAGGAACCCGCGGCGGCCGATCGCTCCGACCCGCGGGCGTAAGCCCGCGGGTTGTACGAGAGTAGAAGTGACTGAGACCGCCCAAAAAGAACCCGCGGGCTTACGCCCGCGGTTCGGAGCCATCATGCGCCACGACCGTTGGGAATGGCCGGAGAAAATGGCAAGCCCAGACTTAAGTGAACAGCATTGGGTTTAAGAGCGGATTATCGGATCAGGGCCCGCACCGGGCTCCACTCGGGGAGGAAGGTCCCTTCGGCTTCGTCGAACGGCGCAACCTGAGGTCTGGTTTCCGTATCCGTGCTTCGTCTGGTATCCATCCGGGCGTGACAACAACACCGCGGAGCGAGACCCGGAACTACTGCGCGGGGCTGCCGATCCGGCGCATGAGTTCGAGCGCCTGCTCCCTCGTTGCAGGGTCACCGCGAGCTGCCATGCGCAGGTGTTCGGCCGCGCGGCCGGGTTCACGTTTTTGGATCAGCAGCATGCCCAAGTTCAAGTGCGCGCGCGGGGAGCCTGGCTGGAGCCGGAGTAGCGCACGGAATTCCCGCATCGCCTCATCCACTCGTCCCTGGCTGGCATGGACGGTTCCCAGCAACTCGCGGGCTCTTGCCAGATTTGGGTCCGTCTTGATAACGGTCTCGAGTTGGCGTTGCGCGGCATCGAGGCGGTCCAAACGGCCAAGCACGACCGCGTAGTTGCAGCGCGCCTCGGTATTCCCGGGGGCGTGTCGAAGTCCGGCTTCAAAGTGATCGGCGGCTTCCTCCAAGGTCCCACTCGAGGCAAACAGCATGGCGAGGTTGGTGTGCGCATCCGGGAAGTCCGGCTTGGCGCGCAGAGCGGATCGAAAGGCGTCCTCCGCGCGAGCGCGCTGTCCCCCCTCAATCAGCAGGACGCCCAGGCTGTTGTGCGCCTCGGGTAGATCGGGATCGAGGGTGGCGGCCCGATCGAGGGCGGTCGCCGCTTCGGTCTTGCGTCCCAGGTCGAGGAGCACGATCCCCTGTTCGTACCATCCCCTGGCATTGTCGGGAGCGGCTTCCACGGCGCGCTTCAAAATCTCCGCGGCGCGCGACGCCTGGCCTGACTTCCATAGGGCGTCGCCGAGCCTTCGCAGGACGAACGCAGAACCGGCGTCACGCTGGGCAGCCTCCTGGTAGGCCTCGGCCGCCTTCGCCGCCTTTCCGGCGTTCCTCCAGGCCTCCCCCAACTCAAAATAAAAGCCGGGCAGGCGCGGCTTTCGCCTGTCGAGTTCCGCCTTCAAGCGCGGCAGGCCCTTCTCGAGGTTGCTCTTGTGCTGGACCTGGGCGATGGCAACGTACAAATCGTTGTCCGCCTTGGAGGGAAGCGGCGCCGGGTAGTACGGGACAACCTCTCCATGGTACGCATTGGCGTCCGTTTCGTGACGCTCCTCGATCTCTGCCAGCAGATCCCGCGCGGGTTTTCGCCTCTGGATCAGATGGTCCGTCATCACCACGTGCATAGCGTCATCCGTTCTGCGCTTCGGCATGTGACACGTGACGCAATCGGCCGCCGCCGGATGCCCGCCCGAACCAATGAGCGCTTGTAGCGCCGTGGCATGACACTTCCGGCAGGCGTTTGCGTAATGATTCGTTGCCGAAGGCCCGCGGCGAGCGTTATGGGGATCGTGGCAGGTGGTGCAGGTGAGTGAGCCTTTGCTCTGGGCGAAGCACTTCGACTGGCGCAGGCGGTAAGCCGAGCTGGCGATCTCAAACCGGTCTTCGGGTCTGCTTTCGGCGGCGCGGTCGAAGGCGATCATGAAGTCTCCGAGCGGTTCCCCCGGGCGGAACGAAAACGGCCCGCGATCGAATCGCCGGATCGCCCCCGGCAAGCGGAAACTCGTCGTCTGGAGGTGGCACTGCAGGCACACCTCGATCTGGCGATCCGCGCTCAACCGGGACGGATTGACGATGGTTTCGCGCGCGCGCCAGATGGAAAGGCTCGCCGCCTTCACATGATCGGCGCCGGGCCCGTGGCATCGCTGGCAATCGATTCCCTCGGGCAGGGGGTCCCGGTAAACAGGCTCGCTACCCCATTTGTCATTGCCGGCCGGGATCTCCGGATAGCCATTGTGGCAGAACATGCACTCGTAGACGATGCGCCGCGGCATGATCACGCGGTTCGTATCGTAGCCGGGGTTCATCGCCCAGTACCCGCCTTTTTGCGAATACCAGGCGAGGGGAAGCTCGCTCAGCCGCCCGCCGGGGCCACTCTGAAGGTAGCTGCGGCTGTGGTTGCCGGAACCCATAATGAAATCGATCTTCCACTCGCGGAGATTGACTTCGTTCCCGGCGCTTCCGATCTGCCAGCGCCGCTGGAAGTAGTCCCCGCCCCGCCGGACCATCTCATATCTGGTGTCCGTGGCGCGGTGATGAAAGCGGCTGTTCTTCAAGGAGTCTTCCGGCATGTTCTCCGGGGAGGGGCGGAAGAACGACCGGCCCATGCCGGTTTGCCGATAGGTCCGATAGATGTCCGCATGGCATGCGGCGCACTGGCGGGAGTCCGCGTTCTGGCGGTGAGTCCGCGTTTCCTGGCCGGCGGAGATTGCCGGGAAAACGGACCAGGTGCGGTAGACTCCGACCGCGAGAGGCAATCCTGCTGCCGCGAGGCAGAGCAGCCACCAAGATCTCCGCTGGCTCCGCATTTTGCGCATCGGGGAAAACACTCCAGTTCAGTAGGAGTATAGCGATTGGCCCAAGGTCCGGATGGCAAGGCCTGCTACGCCTCGGTGAGCAGGATCACCGAGGCTCCCTCGGGCTCGATCTCCAGTTCGATAGACCCGTCCCGGATGGCAAGTTCTCGTCGCGCATAAACGTCGATCGCTCTCGCATATGGCTTCGGCAGCCGGATGGTGTCGCGATGCCGGGTCGACCTGGCATCGTTGAAGACCACCAGAAGCGAACGGCCTGGCCCCTCGATCCACCGGGGACGAAGATGAGTGCCTGCGACCGGCGGCGGAGCGTGCCGGCTCAGCAGAGCGCGCACAAGCGATGCCGCGGCATCGTCCTGTTGGGCGAGAGCCAAGCCCACATATGTGCCGAAGTAGTATGCGGTTCCCTGGCCGTACGAATTGCAGACCGCGAGACAGTGTCCCTCCGAATACGCAATTGGGCGCCCCGTCGTGGGCTGGAGCGGGACAAAATAGCCACGCGCGCGAAAACTGCCGCGTACCGGCTCTTCGAACGCTATCGTGGGACCGTTGTGAAGGGCCTCGGGCCAGGGCTCGCCGCCAGGGTTGTTCACAGGCGGGCGATTCTCGGGGTCGCTGCAGAGAGCTTCCATCTCCACCGCGCCGGCGACTTCGCTAAGGCCGTACGGCGGAAGGACCGGCTGGTTGTATCCACGAGCGTCGTACAGACCTGTCCGGGCCTCCGCAATCAACACGCCGCCCGCCGCGACGAAGGATCGAATCGCCGCGGCCACAGGCTCCGGCAGAGTCAGGCACATCGGAACGATCAACACCTTCAAACCATCGAGTGCCCCGAGCGAGTCGTAGGTGACATAGCGAGCGAACAGATCCGAACGCCAAACAGCCCGGTAGTAGCCGATGTGAGACTGCACATAGAGGTCGTCGCTTCCATCCATGGCAAAGAGCTGCATCGAGTTGTCCGGGTCGTACAAGATCCCGACCTGGGGCATCGGCAGGAACCCGGACAGAAGCTGCGAATGCTCTCGCAGAACAGCCGCCGTCTCGCTCGCCGCCCTTGCCCGTGGGGTGATCTCTCCGTTGGCGCGCACGAGCCCGTAGCCGCCGGCTTCCGGCCCCGTACTTTCCTCCAGGTAGCACCAGTACATCGTTGCCCTTGCACCGTAGATCGCGGCGAGCCAGTTCCAGGCAACGTAGTCGTGGGGACGCGGCGGCGGGGTTTTCGCGAATCCTCGGAGATTGCACGCCCCGCCGCTCATCTCGCTGATCCAGAAGGGGCGATCCCCGGCGGCGCTCCGGGTGGCATCCAGTGTTCCAGCGCAATCGCCTAGCTGCCAGTAGTGAGCCTTGGGCGCATAGCTGGTGCCCCAGAAATCGGCCCCTCGAGCCAGTTTCCAGTTGTGAATGAAAGCGTTGGCCCTTCCGAGGAACGGCGGGACTGCACCGGAATGGCTCATCACGGGGCGGGATCGATCGGCCGCCTTGATCGCCTCATACCGCCAGCGCAAGTGATCGCCCAGATCGTCATGCCAGAACCGGCCCCAATCCAGCCAGTCCGCGTACGTCCCATGCCGATTCGGGGGCTGAACGTCCTCCCACTCGGCATAGGCTCTCCCCCAGGTCGCATTGAGCACCCCGAGGTTGCCGTACTTTCGGGCAAGCCAGCCCCGAAACGCGAGACGCGATTCCGTGCAGTAGCAGAAAAGGCGATCGCCGAGATTCGCCCAGTAGTTCGAGACCCAGGCCGGCTCCAGGTGCGGCTCGTTCCAGCAGTCGTACCAGCGGACGACGCTTCGTGGTTGAAAGTGCCTCACCAACTCGGCGAGAAACCGCTGCCCATGCTCACGAATGGCCTGGTGATGAAAGCACAGGCCCGGGTAGCCGCCGTACTGCGTCGATTCGTACACCCCCAGTTCCATGGGATGACCGTTTGCGCTCACATAGCGCGACTCCGGATGGTCGCGCTCGAGCCAGTACGGCGAGGATTCCAGGCTCGTCTCCACCAGGACGAGCAGGCCGATCTTCTCGCAAATCTCTACGATCTCGTCGTATTCCTCCCAGGCGTACGCCTCGGGCGCGCAATGAATGGCGTTCCACTGCAACCGTAGCCGAACCATGTCGAACCCAAGTTGGTTCTTGATCTTGTGAAGATGCGCGGCGTGATCCGCGCGTGGCGGATTGGGCGGCCGAAAATATGCTGTACCCGTAAGGTACGTCTCAAATCCAGGCTGTGTCTTCATGAATTACGAGCCAGCGCGGGGACCGCCCGCCATGTGGTTAGGACGGAGGCCAGCACCGGCGATTCTCCCGAATAGGTTCGCCCGGCAGGGTCAGAACCGGAAAGCATAGAGACTCGCGTTCCGCAAGGCAAACCGGAGCCGCACCGTCCGCCCCTTCAATGCGGAGATTCTGGCGGTCCGCCAGCGGAGTTCCGCATCCACGTGATCTCCGCGCGCGGCGACGCTTTCCTTCATCGTATAGCCCGGAAGCGCTCGATTGCCGGCCGCGTCCAGAATCTCGGCCCGCACGTCTCCCTTGGACGCATCGAGGTTGATCCGCAAGTTGTCGCCATCGACGACAATGGGCTTGGTCAGCACGGTGCCACCCGCGTCGCCGGCATCGAGCGAAACGAATCCGTCCAGGCGTAACTTGGCGAGGCAAATACCGCCGGCGTCTGGCCGGCCGGAGGTGACGTAGGCATAGTTCCTGATGCCGGTGTAGTAAAACCAGATTTCGTCGCCCCGCACGACCGGGGGAGCGGGCATGATCGTCTGAAGATCGTACGCGCCGCTGTTCGCCGGGGAAGCGTCGATGAAGGGCTGACGGCCCCCCACCCGCTGCCAATCGACCAGGTTCCTGCTCGAAATCAACTGCAGGTGGTGGAAGCCGGTCCAGTCCCCGTACAAACGCACTGCCTTGCGAATCTCCTCGACCAGGTCGTACTTATCGAATCCCTCCCAGTCTTTCGAAACCCGGCCCGTCTGGTGGTACATCGCCGGCAGACCAAGATAGAGGTCGCCATACCGGAACAGAGCCATGTTATAGACCTGCACGTTGTACTCGGAGGGTATGTTGTACTCGGGGTGCTGCAGCGTGGTCTCGGAGAAACGCTGTTCGATCCACTTGCGCCCCAGGTCCTGATCGCGCTTGTCGGCATGGAAGATCAGGCAGTCGCGAGGGTCCGTCCAGTGCTCAAAATCCCGGCTGAGCGTGAGATACACCGAGCGCCCATACGGCCCGGGATGCTTGACCGTGAAGACATACTGATTGCGGTCCGCATCGTGAAACAGGTTGGCCTCGTCCTGGCTGAGAACAAATGAGTTCTCCAGGATCTTCCAATTCAATCCGTCGGGAGAGACGGCGGGAGCGAAACCGCCTCCGCTCGCGCCGACCTTCAGTCTCGGCGTCACCCCCTTGTAACGCCGGTTCGGATCGGGATCTTTGGGATCGTACAAGGGGTACCAGATCGTCTCGCTCACCAGATTGTTCTCTTTCGAGCCCTTATACTCGCGAAGACCCAGCACGGGTTTTTCCCAGTGAATCCCGTCTTTTGACGTGGCATAGCCCGTGCCGCCCGAGGCGAAATACCAGAGCATCCACAATTTCTTCTCCGGATTCCAGGACGGACCGGTCCGAGTCTGGATCGTTCCTTCCCAAGGCCGGTCCTCGCGGATCACGGCGCCGTGCTTTTTCGGTTGGTGCAACGTGCGCCGGACGTCTTGCAGCCGGTCGATCACCGCGTCATCGACAAACAGGTTCTTCTTCGGCATCCTCTGGTCTGTCTGCCGCATTCCGTTCAGAAACGTCCTTGCTTCGTTGCAGCAAACCACCGGATCACTTCCCGGCTCGACGCCGCTGAGAGGAAGAGCGGCCAGGGACACCACGCAGATTGTCGCGATTTTCAAAGTATCTCCATCGCTGCCAGGGACCCTATGCTCGGTCCCCGGCGCGGATCATAGTATACACTCGAATACCCACCTAAATCACTACACACGAGATTGTTCCCACCAAGCCATAGATCGACCAGGGGCCAGTCCATCGGACACGAATAGAAGCGATTCTGCCAAATGTGCCCCGTGGTGTCCCGAACGCTTTTCGACGAGATGCCTCTGTTCGGGCCGTATTTCGACATCTGCAACTGGATTTCGACGTGACTCCCAACCTGATATGATGGTTTTCGACACAATCGCTAAAAACCAGCCTGTTTTCGACAGCTACGAGAGGTTCTCGACCGATGAAGCTTGAAGCTCCGACGCGTCCCATACTTCAGGAGAGGACTATCCCGACCAACAGCAGGCTGGCGGGTTGGGCTTTGCTGGCGCACTCCCTTGCCGTTCCGGCTCCCGTCCGCCGCCCGAGCTGCGTTTCAGAGCAGCATGTCCGGGGAAGCCATCGGAAGGAGGGGACCTGGACGGTCTTTGACAAACGCTATTGGCCCGGTGACACCTTTGCCGACCACCTCAGCTTCGCCCTCCGCAATGAACCTATCGATCTGTTACTCCTCAAGCGGGCTTTTGAAGCCGTGCCACCAGGCGAGTTGGAGGCCTTTGTTCGCGCTGCGCCAACCGGCATCCCCTCACGCCGGGCATGGTATCTCTATGAAACCTTGATAGGCCGCACGCTCGCTATTGATGATGCGCCCAACGCCGCGGCGATCGATATCCTCGACCCCAAACTTTACTTTACAGGGAAGGCCGTTCTCTCCAAACGTCATCGGGTGAGGGACAACCTCCTGGGAACCGGTCGGTTCTGTCCAATCATCCGGCGCACCGAGGCGCTGGAGAAACTGCTCCACCTTGATCTCGCTGCAAGGGCACGCGAGACGGTCGGGCGTATCGGCGCTCATCTGGCCGCGCGCGCAGCGAGCTTCATGCTCCTCGCCGACAGCCGGGCGAGCTTTGAAATCGAGGGTGAGCGTCCGCCTCGAAACCGCCTGGAACGATTGGGAAGGGCCATGCTTCAGGCCGGCAAGAACCGCCTAACGCTTGATGAAATCGTTCGCCTTCACGGTGTCCTGATTGAGGACACGCGCTTTGTCGGCGCCGGTCTGCGGTCAGATGGCGTGTTTTTGGGAGAACGGGATCACTACGGCGATCCTCTTCCGGAATTCATCGGTGCGCGACCGGGCGATTTGGACGACCTCATGCGGGGCCTGCTGGAGGCCAATGACCGTATGCGAGAGGAGGGGATTGACCCGGTTTTGCAGGCCGCGGCTACCGCATTCGGTTTCGTCTACGTGCATCCATTTCAGGACGGCAACGGGCGGCTGCATCGGTGTCTCATCCACCACGTCCTCGCTGAAAGCAACTTCACGCCACCGGGGATTGTGTTCCCCGTGTCCTCCGTTATGCTCGATCGCATCGATGATTACCGGACAGCACTCCAAAATCATTCAGCGCCGCTGATGCCGTTCATTGACTGGCGCCCCACACCCCAGCACAACGTCGAAGTCATCAACGACACGGCCGATCTCTATCGCTACTTCGATTGCACGGACGCCGCGGAATTCCTGTATTCCTGCGTAGCGCGGACCGTCGAACAGGATCTACCGCGCGAGATCGATTACCTGCGTCGCCATGACCAAGCGGTCCACGGCATCATGGATGCGGTCGAGATGCCGGATAGGGTCGCGGAGAACCTGGTCTTGTTTATCCGTCAGAACAAAGGTGCTCTCTCCAAGAAGCGTCGTGAAGGTGAGTTCAAACCGCTGCGCGACGAGGAAGTGACGTTGATCGAAGGAATCGTTCGCGACGCTTTCGACGGATTCGAAGAGATGCCTGTGATTGCAGATAACCGTTGAGTTCGTCAAATGCACTGAAACGCACACGACACTCTGGTTCCTATTCGATGCCCGCTCTAGCCAGCAGCGCACGCAATTGCCGGGATCCGCCGGCGCCCGTCTGTTGCGCGGCGATCCGGCCCTCGCGGTCGATCACGACATACATCGGGAATCCCTGCGTCTCAAACCGGGAGGCAAGGTTCGTGTGTTCCGTCAGAACAATCTTGCACGCTCGAGGCGATCGGGCCAGATACCGCTCCACGGTCTTCCGCGACTCACCGACGCTCACGGCCAGCACCTTCACACCGCGATCGGCGTATTCCGAGACAATCTCGTCCATCGCGGGCTGGTCGCGCCGGCAATAGCCGCACCACGTCGCCCAAAACTGAAGCAGGACCACCTTCCCCTTTAGCGAAGCGTTGTTGAAGGTTTCCCCATCCAGCGTCTTACCCTGGAACGCGGGGGCGGATTCCTTCGGTTCGTCGAGCGCCCCAAGCGGGAGCCCCACCGCGAGTAGAATGACCAGCCGCCGTACTGTTCGCATCGATACGCATCTCCTCTTTGCATTCTGCTTCCAATTCCGGCTACAGTCCAGCGCTGCTGCCGCTATGGCCTGAAGAAAGTCCCTGCGATGTACCGCGTTTCCGATCCCGGATCGCCGGTTTTTTCGTGGTTTATCCAGTAAACGGTGAGCACGCGGCCATCGTCGAACTCCACCGAACTCGGATATCCCAGATCGCTCGTGCCGCCGTCGTCCCGAAGCACGATCTCGTTCGCGATGTCCCACGTTTTCCCGCCGTCTTTGCTCAACGAGGCCCGGACGCCAAAAGGCGCGCGCCGGTAACCGTACGTGCACAGAATTCGCCCGTCGCGCAGTTCCAGCAGGTGAGCCACCCAGCCCCACATGGGAGTCTTGCGCGGCCGGGTCCACGTTCGACCGCCGTCGGTCGACTCGCTCTGCTGCAGGTAACTCTCGGTCCGATGCATGATGATCAGCTTGCCGCCGCGCAGGCGAACGATGCCGGATTCGACAAAGTGCACCTCATGCTCGGGGTCCGCCGCGATCTCGAGCGGCCGGCTCCACGTTTTGCCCTTGTCGGCCGACCGGATGAGGTGGTCTGTGTAGGGATACTCGCGCTGGCCCCGTTCGGGCACACTCACGGAGGGACGGTAGCCGACACTCAGCAGCAGCGTCCCATCCGGTAGTTCTACCGCCGGGTTGCGCGCCACCAGGCCCGGATAGCCGGGCATGTGAATTCGCTGCCGCGGCGTCCAGGTGCGCCCATTGTCATACGACCGCAGCAGCGAAAGTCCCTCCAGCACCGGACTCCAGGGCTTCGATTCCTCGTCCGGCGCATCGGGCCGATGGAACCCGATCGGCAGCATCGCCACGGTCCACGAGTACGTATTGAGCAGTAGCGACCCGTCGGAAAGTTGCGTCACGGGCACGTCCTGAGTGGTGGAGAAGCGCCACGTCTCATCGTCGACCACGACCTTCTCGCCCCAGGTCTGGCCGCCATCGCGCGAACGCACCAGCACCCCCCGGGCGGTCGGGTCCACGTGGCCGCGCAGATGCTTCGGCCGCTTGTGCGCTTCCCGCATCGTTACCACCAGTTCACCGTTCTTCAGCCGGAGAAGCCAGGGACTGATGTGGTAGAGGGTATCGTCGCGATAGACCGTGATGTGTTTCAGGATCTCGGCTCCTGAGACAGGCGCAATCGCCAGCAGTAGGAAGGGAACCAGGCGCAGAATCATTCGTTCAGCCAGTATCACGCCGCTCGCCGGTGTGTCAACCTATTTGGCTGCCTCAATGCCCCGGCCACTCGCCGGACGTGCACCCCGATCACCCATGGAACCGCATCCCTGGCCGAAAACCACCACTGCGGTGGACAGCGGCCAATGCGCACGAGCGACTGCCAATTTTTTTCAATGGTTTTGGCATGGCTACCGACGTGCAGATTCAATTTGCTACACGAAAAGGAGTTCGATATGACCGATCGATCCGGTGCACAGACTCGCCTTCCCTTTGCCTGGCTGGTTTACCTGGCAGTGCCCGGAATCATGTTCGCGCAGAGCCCACCGGACGGTGCTCCTCCCAGCCCGACGGGCGGCGAGTGGCGGCGTGCCGCCGAACAGCCGCAGCGCACATCTCCGGTAGACCCGGCCTCCCCGGCGACCGGACCGCGGGATGAATATGGAGAGCCTGTTCGACGCGACCCGCGGATGACTAATGCCCCGCCGGCTCCGATCGCCCTTCCGCCGCAGCTGACGCTGAGGCGGGGTACCTTCGTGACGGTGCGGGTCGATCAGCCCTTGTCTTCAGACCGCAACCACCAGGGAGATACTTTTTCCGCGACTCTGGTCCGGCCGGTAGTGGTCGACGGAGTCGTCGTCGCGGAGCGGGGTCAGACTCTGGCCGGTCTCGTCGACGAAGCGCAAAAGGCGGGGCGGGTTCAGGGTGTTTCCCGGCTAGCGGTGCGGTTGACCGATCTGACCTTGGCCGATGGTCGCCAGGTGCCGATCCAGACACAGTTCGTCGGCCAGTCCGGCCCTACCTCGGAAGGCCGGGATGCGGGCGCCATTGCCACGACCACGGGGATGGGGGCAACCATTGGCGCCGTGGCGGACTGGGGACGGGGAGCGGCCATTGGCGCTGGGGTCGGCGCGGTCGCGGGCGCGATTGGCGTGCTCCTCACGCGAGGCCACGAGAGCATCATTTATCCCGAATCGGTTTTGACCTTTCGCCTTGAGGCGCCGGTGACCCTCTCGACGGAGCACGCGCCGCAGGCGTTCCGCCCGGTCGACCGTGATGATTACGACCGGCCGAACGAAGTCGCGCGTCGTCCAACCCTCGTTCGCCAGGACTGCGGGCCCTACGGCTGTCCGGCTCCTTATTTTTACGGCGGTCCCGCGTACCCCTACTTCTACGGACCCGGCTTTGGGTTCTACTACGGACCGAGATATTTCTACGGAGGGCGTTACTATCACGGGCGCGGCTACTACGGTCGTCGTCATCGCTAGAGCTTGCGGAACGATTTGTGCCGCCGACTCTCGTGTCTGCCGCTTCGAGACTGGACTTTCCCGACGCTGCAGACTCGTCACCGGCGCGCTCATGGCTTGACAAGGAAGGAATAGGCAAGAACCGCCAGTGCGGCGAGAGCGGCTCCCCACAGCAACAGCCGGTTTCTGACTCCGGCGTGGGCGCGGGCGAGAGACGATTGAAGGGATGGCTGGCTTCGCACGTACTCCTCGACAGCGTCTTTGGCTTCCTTCAGACCGAGGTTTCGTTCCTGCCGAACGATCTTGATCGCCTCGATTTTGTTGCCTTGGTGCAATGCCGAGAGAGCGGCAGCGGATAGCGGCGTCACGCCGCCGGCTTTCGGAGTCTCCTGGTCCATGTCGGGTCTGCCTCCATCGCTTGGCTTCGCAACACCGAACCGCAAGTGTGAGCCAGCAGCTTGTGTCAACCATTCTCGTACAGATTTCACATCTTCCGAGCCGCAACCGGAAGGGAGCGACATGTTTAGATTTCCGCACACCTTCTCAGACTCAGTCTAAGCCGTGGGATGGCCGCCCGGTCCGCGGCCTTCCGCCCGCCGTTCGGTTGGGGCGAGTGCGATAAGATCCTGTTCGAGGTGGACCGATGGCCCGGAGACTCACGCGACGCTCGCTCCTTCAAAGTACATCCGCACTGCCGGCACTGGCCGCGGGAACGGCGCCCGCCGGCCTTCCACCATGGAGCGGCACGGTCGCGTCGGCCTGGGCCGATGCTTCGAAGGCTGTCGTCGTGGCCGATATGAGCCTGTGCCAGCCGGCTTCGGCGCTGTCTGCGAAGGCGCGGCGGGCCCATTGGAAGGTAGTCCCGTACGAGGCCGGCACCCTGAAGGGAAACATGATCTGGGCCTCCGTCGAAACGGAAGCGCCGCCAGTCCGCCTGCCGCTGGGCGTTCAGGGATGGCATGCGATCTTCGTGGGCCTGAAGAACGACGAAGGCGAGTGCCTCCCGAAGGTGTGGCTGAAACTGGACAACGACCGGGCCCCGCTGTTGTGTGAGGTTTCCGGCCGGGGTATCGGGATCGAAGAGGTGTTTTTCAAGGTTGCCGATGTGAAGGGAGAAGCGCTGCGAATCGGACAGCAGTCCGCCGGATTCTCCGCGCCTGCGGGTCTGGTGTACGTCAAGCTGATTCCACTAACCGGGGCGGAGGTTACCGGCCTGCGCGCCGATCGCCAGCAGGCAGGCCGCCGCAGGCTGGCGGCGACCATCGACGGCTTCAGCTTCATCTTCTTCCGCAAGCCGACCACCGAAGAGGAACTGCTGGCCGAGGTGGAACGCTACCGGGACACCGACTTCGGGACCCTGCTGCTGCACATGGGAGGCGCCGACTGGGTGAACTATCCCTCACGTGTCGGCACCATGCCGGGCCAGGACCTGGAAGACTTCCCTCGCACCGGCGATCGCTATTATGCGGAGGCGGTGAGGGAACTGGCGCGCAAAGGAATCAACCCGACGAAGGTCCTGATCGCCGGCGCCCACGATGTTGGCATGAAGGTCCACGTCGGCATCCGGCCTGCCGGATGGAGCTTCTTCGAGCCGATCTCCGACATGTTCTCGTCCAGGTTCTATCACGAGCACCCGGAATGGCGCTCGATCGATCGGGATGGGACGCCGGTGTCCCGGATGAGTTGGGCGGTGCCCGAAGTGCGCGCGCACCTCATTGCGTTGCTCCGGGAGGCGGTCGAACTTGGAGCCGATGGCGCCCACATCGTATTCAACCGGGGCTATCCGTTGGTTCTGTACGAGCCTCCCGTCGTGGAACTGTTCCGGAAACAGCATGGCGTGGACCCCAGGAACCTGGACGAGGAGAAGGATCCGCGCGTGCGGAGGTTGTGGTCCGATGTGGTTACCTCTTTCCTGAGGGAAACCCGCGCCATGCTGGACGACGTCCAGACACGCCGCGCGGGAGGGAAGCGCTTGGAGTTGAGCGTAATGGTCTTGGGCAACGAATCCGACAACCTGCGGTATGGCGGTGATGTGCGGCGCTGGGTCGAAGAGGGACTGATGGATCAGATCTACTCGTACAAGTGGGACTTCGGCGCGAAGAAGCGCGTCGACGACATCCCGTTTTTTACCGGGATCTGCCGGCCTCGCAAAGTCAGTTTCTATCCTTCATTTACGGTGGATCCTCCGGGTTACGCCAATCCGCTTCAGGACGCCGTTTCCTGGTACGAGCAGGGCGTAGATGGATTGACCTTCTTCGACGCAAACGGAATGAAGCCCGCTCATTGGGCCGTGTTCTCAAGGGCCGGCCACGTGGAGGAACTCCAGGAGCGCGCGAGGCACGCAGCGCCGGTCCCGGCGCGCCCGGTGCAGAGCCGTTTCCACCGCCTAGGGGGCAAGGTGATGGACGGGCGTTTTCCCCCGTATTGGGGTGGCTGAGGCACGCGCCACTGTCTGAGCGTGCGCGACGATACGCCGCGACAAACGAACAGCGCACGAATCCGGCCGGCATGCTGGATAGGAGAATTTGCCCCTTCCCCTCCAACCGGAATCGCGCTACTGTCGAGGTGACAGGAGGGGCGGATCGATGCCTTCACATCAAACGTTGTTCCTGATTGCGGCCGCCTTGTTGATGGGCGCTTCCGTAGCGTTGTCGGTCGCGTCGGCCGAACCGGAACCCCGGCGGGGGCCTTTTCGCTTTGCCGCCTACGGCGAACTGCTGGCGGGCTTGATGCTCGCCGGCCTTGGGCTCAGCCGGCTATAGTCCGGCGCCCGTAGAGCCGGTCTCCGACCGACCGGCCCTCCCGGATGCTCTCCCGCGGAACGGAGGGAGCCAAGTGGTTAGAACTCGATCTTGGCCTCCACCCTAATGGTCCGATTCCCGGTCATGGCGCCCCGCCCGGCCGTGCCGCCGCCGATCGTGTTGCTTCCGCCCGCGGAGGTCAGCCAGGGGTGGTTGAACAGGTTCACGAATTTCCCCCCGATCCGGAGCATCGCGCTTTCCCGGACGGGTAACCGGAAGTCTTTATACACCGCAACATTGTTCTGTCCGAGCCCCACCCACGAAGCCGGCAGAATGCCATTCCACGCCGCATCGCCGTATTGACCGGCGGCCGGCCGGGTAAAACACTTGGTATCGAAGACGGCACTCAAGGTGGGCGCGATGTTCGGATTGCAGCCCGGAACCACGCTGGCGCGGATGTTCCGCCCCAGCCCCAATGGGTCCTGTCCGGTGACCACCGGGTTAATCGGCTTCCAGGTGTCGAACCACCACCAGCCGCTGAGATTCCAGCCGCCGAAAATATAGTCGGCGGCCCGCGGCGCCGTGCTGAACCACTTCCTGCCGCGGCCGAAAGGCATTTCAATGACGTGCGAAAGACTGAAGCGCTGGTCGGCCCAATCGGGCGCGCGTCCGCGATCGCGTTCGCGATTGCCGGCATCTTCGATGTAGTCGCCGAAATCGGTCTCTCTCCATGGCCGGAGTACGCTCGGCAATCCCAGCTTGTGGCCCCAGGAGTAGAAAGCTTCGAACTGCACTCCAGCCGAGAAACGCCGCTTGAGAGAAGCTTCCATGCCCTGGTAGCTCATGTTTCCCCCGGCGTTGACGAGCGTGACGCGGCTGAAACCGGAGTACACGGGCACTCTGCCGAAGGTCGGGCTGATGTAGTTTTGATAGGGCAGATTCGTTCCCTTGACGCCCAGGTACGTGAGGCGCAACGCGGTGTCTGGAAGTACTTCGCGCTCGATCGTGAAGTTCCAGTTTGCGGTATAGCCGAAGGGGAAATTTTTGTTCACGCCCAGGGCGGTCTGTCCCGCGACGGCCCCGAACGCCTGAGGAAAGGGGTACGGAAAACTGAACGCCGGACGTCCATTGGTCACGTTGTTGCTGAACGCCTCGTCCAGGGCGAAGGGAACGCGAGTGGCCATGGCGCTGCCGTCAGGCGCACAGCAGGCGCCGCCTCCGGCCTCCCACGAGGGGGGAACCGAGAAGAAACCAAAGCTGCCGCGCACTACAGTCTTGGCGATTCGCGTGGGCCGGTACGCGAATCCAACTCGGGGGAACCAGTGAAACTGGGGGCGGTTCCGGAGTAACAGGGGAAACCCGACCTCCGCCGAGGTCTTGATGGGAATGGTCGACGGAAAAGCCGGGCTCACCAGCGCGCGCGACTTCTCGTCCGGCACCACGATACTACCCGTCACCGGATCGAAGTTCGACATCATGTATCTCTTCTCGAAAGCCAGGCCGTTATGTTCATAACGAAGGCCCAACTCGAGGTTGAGGCGAGGTGTCACCCGCCAGTTGTCTTGAATGAAAACCCCTCCCCAGATCTGCTGGCGATAGGGGCGGGGCGTGACGCCGGAGCGTGCGCTGTTGTCAGGCAAGCCGAGCAGGTAGTCGCCGTAGGGATGGCCGGAGAATCGGCCGGTGAAATCAAATCGTCCCGCGGTGGCCTGGCCCCATTTGATGGTCTGATTGTAGGCCGGACGCAGATCGCCGCCCATTTTCAGGCTGTGGGCGCCGTGGACCCAGGTCAGGTTGTCGGTGATGTTCCGCGTGTCGACGCGGTAGTCGTAGCCCCCGGTGAATCCGAAGTCGAACCCGCTCGCGAATCCGCCGCCGATATTGATCACGGGCAGGCTGGCCGAGGTGGTTGGATCCAGTGTGGGAAGCCAGGTGAAGCCCAGCGCTTTCATGAAGGCGATGCCGTTTCCTTTGTACTGCTCGGAGAATCCGGTGGGGATGGGAGTGTTGGGATCGGTTCCTTCCTTTTCATCCTTGCGCTCGATGCCGGCGCGAAACTCGTTCATGATGTGAGGCCGGATCACGCGCGTCCAGTAGACTCGCTGGCTGTTGCTCGGCCAGTTGTTGCTCAACCACCAGAAGTTGAAGTTGCTGCGATCGCTGGTGGAAAGCGCCCGCCGCCAGGTGGATGCCCACCCGATCCGGTCTTTCTGCGTCAACTGGTGGTCGAACTTGACGGAGAGATTCGAGCCGCTGGATACGCCGGTCGGCACGCCTGGATCCCGAACGTAGTTCAGGCCGTCGTTGGTCGGATTCTGCGAAGGGAAGTTGGTGGCTGGATACAACTTCTGTATGTTGGACGACACCGCGCTGATGCCCGTTGCCGGAATCCGGTTGCCGGGAAACGGCGTTCCGCTTAACGGATCCACCAGCACCCCGGTACGGAATCTGCCGGCGGGAAGAAACGAGAAGTCGCCGGCCCGGAGGGCTTCCGGCGGGATCGTGGTCGGGGCGGCGCCCTGGGCGTAGGTGACGGTGTTCAGCCAGTAGCGGTCAATGTAGAAGAACGTCCGGTCCTTCCCGTCATAGATCTTCGGAATCCGCACTGGACCGGAAACGGACCACAACTGGTCGCGCGTCGTAGGGTATCCAGGACCGCGCCGGTTTGTGTTGGGTCCGAGCGAATTCAGCGCCGGATTGGCCAGTTGCATCAGGAACTTGCCGTGGAGCGAGTTCGTGCCGCTCTGCGTGGCGAAGTCCATGACCATGGGCGAGGCATACTCGGCCGAGTTCCCACTGGTCATGACTTTGACCTCCTGAAGCGTTTCCACATTCAGGAAGAAGTTGTTCATTTCGACCCCATCCACCGTGGTCTTGTTCTGGGCGGCCGTGGTGCCGACGCCCTGGAACGCCTGGAATGACGGCGACAGAGCGCCCGCGGTGGCGATGTACACATTGGAGATCTGCGGCAGGTAGTTATTGGTGATCGCTTTGCGGTTGAAATGCCCGCTGTGGATCTGGCCGGTGTCGGTTGTGACCACCGGGGCCTGTCCGATCACCTCCACGCTTTGGGTGACATCGCCAAGGGTCAGCGTCACGTCGATTCTCATCGTCTGGCGGGTTTCCAGAACAATCCGACCCTGCTTGTGCGGCCGGAAACCGGTCATCTCGATCTCGACCGTATAGGTGCCATCCGGCAACTTATCGACTTCGTAGTAGCCCCGCTCATCGGTGGTTGCCGTACCCCGGTAGCCCGTTCCATCGTTGCGCGCGGTCGCTTTGGCGCCGGGCACGGCCCCGCCGGCCGGGTCGGTTACGGTTCCGACGATTTTGGACAGGGGTGATTGGGCCATCATACAGGTGGCCATGGTCAGGAAAAGCAGGCTTCCGGTGGCGAAAGCGCACATACTGCGTTGCGGCATTGTCCGTCTCCTCTCGACTGAATCCTGCACGCCGGACTCCCCGGCAGTGCAACCGGGACAACTCCCGCCGGTTCGCATCACGGCTCCGAAGCGCCCCCACGAAAGTGGTATGTATACCTGGCAATAGACTTTCGCGAGCGATCGTATCACACCTTGCCGAATGTGAACAGCCTGTTTCTTGACTGGGCGCCTGGGCCGGCCCCTCGCCTACCCTAAGGAACCGATCGTTCCAGAACCGCACCTTCCCGCTCGATGCGGGCAGACATGTCTTTATAAGCCTGCGATCCGTCGTCGTCCCACCATTCGGTCGAGATGGGTGAGGCGTAACTCATGGGCATCAGACGACGCACATCCGGTCTCACCATGAAGATGGCCTGCTTGGGGTTTGCGATGTGGAACATCCTGGTTCCATTCTTGAAGCGGGACTTGATGATCCACTTGGGCTGCTCGGGCAACCTCAGATCAACCCCGCGCTTCAGCGCGGCACGGTCCAGAGTGACGCCAAGACCCGGACTCTCGGGCACACGGAGGAGACCGTTCACTGGCTCCAGTCTCTCGGCGACGACATCGGTCTTCCAACTCTCGGTGTCGCTGAAAAAGTGAAAGTCCGCGGTGGGAAACGCCGCCTGCATGTGCGTCGTCATCGCCCGTGTGATGTTGCCGCCCTGGTTCTGAATCATGAAGGGGATGTTGGCGCCGGCATACAGTCCGGCACGTCTCATGATCGAGCCGACGCTGCCGCCCCCCATGTAGACGTCCGCCGCGCGCAGAATCACCTCCTGAGTGGAACCCAGTGGGCTGTGATGTAAGACAATCGGGAGCCTGGACCGTTTGCGAAGTTCGATATAGCCCGGCAGGTCGGTCGGGGGCAGGGGGTCTTCAAAACATCCCATGATCCGGTAGGACGAAAGCCGCTCCAGCAGATTGAACATGTGATCGTCGGTGCCGCCCATCGTGAAGTCGAGGTGGATCTTAAAGCCCTCAGGAGCGACCGCCTGCATGGCGTCCAGTTGGTCGAAGATATTCTCGAACGGAGAGAGGTGAAACTTGAGCCAGGCATAACCGCGGCGCGAGTACTCCTGAACGGCCTGCGCCATCCGGCGCGGGTGTGTCGACACGGTCCAGCATCCGACAGGAACCCACGAGCGGTATTTCTGGCCGAAAAGCTTGTACACCGGGACGCCTGTGGCCTTGCCCATCAGGTCATACATCGCCGTGCCCAAAGGCAGCGACGTGTCATCGCCAATCCAATCGAAAGGACTTGTGCCGATGTATTTCCTGATCGTCTCCTGGTCCGGCTCGCCCTCCGCCTCCCCGAGTCCGATTAGCCCGCTGTCGGTGTGCGCGACGTACACGGTCCGCCGCGAGGGGCCATAGAAGTGATTGAGCTGATACGCAATCCAGTCCTCGTATTCCACCGTGATGCGATGCGTCTCGATCTCCGTGACCTTGATCCTGGCGGCGGCTTTCGCCGGGGGGAGCAGTGCCGCCGAGGCACTCCATCCCAGAGCCGCCAGAGTGAACCGGCGGCGAGTAGTGGCACGCAGATCCCATTCGGAGCCTAAATGCATACAAGAAGGTATATCAAGGGTGTGGCCGGCATTGTGCTGGCAGGCTGACTTCACGCCGTTCCGGGCAACAAGCTCTTGTCGCATCCATCCGGCCCGCGCGTTAGCATCTGGCGGCGTCCGCGGTTGATGTTGGCCCTGGGGCTGTTTAGCGGGGTCTGGCTGCCATTTGGCGAGCCGGAGGGAGGATCGATTACGATGTAGAGCCCTTTAGCGAATCGACGAATCCCCTGCTTTTCGGCATCGACGGCGCATAGCCCCATAAGTAAGAAGAGGCCCGAATGCACGATCCATTGTTAAGCCGGCAGTTCATTTTCCTCATGCACATAGCGCTTGAGCAACTCCCCCACCTTCTTGGAGAAATCCTCAAACGATGATTGGTAGTAATTCGAGGAGATATGTTCGGCGACCGCTTTCACCGCGGCTGGAACACTCCTGCGGCAGATCGCGTCCACCAGGGGCTGATGGCCGGCCGCGTGGCGCTCGCGCTCGAAGAAGATCTGCTGGACGGAAATCGCCGCGGCGTTGCGCCTGTAGTAGGGCGACAGCAACACCGCGTTGGAGACCATGTGAAAGGGGCCGACAACTCGTGTTAGGACCTTCTCGAGTTCATCGTTACCGGCCAGTTGCCAGATCCTGCGGTGGAGCGCCACGTCCAGCGCATCCTGCTCGGAAAGGCTGATGTCGGGTTGGAGCAGCCGCGTTGCCATCGACCGGAGTTCCTTCTCATCCTCGGGGGTCAGGGCCCGGATAGCCTCTTTCACGGCTAGCTGTTCAAGCACAATGCGGATGGGCACCAGCTTGGCGATCATGTCCTCGGTGAACTCGGAAACAAACTTGCCCTTTTTCGGCCGATCGAGAAGAAGCCCTTCGGTGGTCAGTTGCGTCAGCGCCTGCCGGATCACGCTGCGGCTGGCGCCCAGTTCCTCCACAAGCACTTCCTCCTTCAGGTGCTGACCGGGACGATAGACGCCAGTGTAGATTCGCTCCCGCATTTCACGGTAAGTGCGCTCAGCCAGGTACACTTTCTTTGGGCCGCGCCGGGATGCCGGCCGGCGTTTCTTACCGGCTCTTTTCACAGGAGCGTTGACGACTGTTGACATAAGGAACTCGCTGTTCGATTGCTCCGCCGCAACGTCTGGAGTACGGCGCGAATGCTATCCAGCATATATGCCATTACGTCAGCTCGACATCGCAGACCAGAACGGGATGCTCACCATGTTATCAAAGAAGCGATCGCATTCGGGCGTCGTCGGTGGTCAGCCTCGTCTGGACGGAAGGAAACTCAACTTTCGTTCGGATTGCCGGCGCAGACATAGCTGCTCTCTATGTGTGTAGACAAGTGTAGACATAGTGCGACAGAGTTGTATCGTGCGCCGGCTAGAGGCGGGCGATCACGGCGTCGGTGAATTCCGATGTGGAGGCCCGACCGCTGACGTCGGGCGTCAGATGTTTGCCTTCCGCGTATACCTGCTCGATCGCCTTCTGCAGCCGTACCGAGGCGTCGCGTTCGCCGATGTGAGCCAACATCAGAACGGCCGACTGCATCAGCGCCGTCGGATTCGAGAGGCCCTTTCCCACAATGTCGGGCGCGGTGCCATGCACCGCCTCGAAAACCGCGTGCTCCTTGCCGAAATTGGCTCCCGGCACAATGCCCAATCCGCCTACCAGCCCAGCGGTGAGATCGGACACGATATCACCGTACAGATTGGGCAATACCATCAGGTCGAAGGACTCGGGCCGCATCACAAGCTGCATGCAGGTGTTGTCCACGATCATTTCCTGGTACACGATGTCCGGAAACTGTTCCGCGACCTCGCGGCAGCAGCGGAGAAACAAGCCATCGCTCATCTTCATGATGTTGGCCTTGTGCACCGCGGTGACTTTCTTGCGGCCTTCGCGCCGCGCGTATTCGAAGGTTGCCTGGGCGATCCGCACCGACGCCGTACGCGTGATCACCTTTAGACTCTCGACGACGCCGGGCACCACCTCATGTTCGAGGCCGGAATAGAGATCTTCCGTGTTCTCGCGGAAGATCACAATGTCGAGGGTGACCTCGGGATAACGGGTAAACATGCCGGGCAGACGCCGCACGGGGCGAAAGTTGATGTACAGATCCAGCCGTTTTCGCAGGGCCACGTTGACGCTGGCATGGCCGGTTCCCACGGGAGTGGTGGTAGGACCCTTCAGCCCAACCTTGGTTCGATTCAGGGAATCGACGACCGCCTGCGGCAGCACCGTGCCGTGTTCGGCCAACGCCGCCGCTCCCGCTTCCTGGTCATCCCAATCGACCTGAACGCCGGTCGCCTCCACAGCCCGCACGGTCGCGGAAGCAACCTCGGGTCCGATCCCGTCACCCGGGATCAGCGTAATCGCATGTGCCATCAATTCATTATCGGACGAATCAGTAAGCGGCCACCGCGTGATCGGTGCGGGCGAAGTGATTTACCGGACCGGAGCCGGCGCCCAAGCCGGGATTGGACCGGATGGCCTCCCAGATGTACGTCTTGGCGCGGGCCACGGCGCTGGCGAGGGGGATTCCCTTCGCCAACCCGGCGGTGATGGCCGCCGAATAGGTACAGCCCGTGCCGTGGGTGTGTACCGTGTCGATGCGCGGGGATGGAAACTCAAACCAGTCGCCGCCGCAGTAGAGGACGTCGGTGGCCTCGCCGTTGGGAAGATGGCCTCCCTTCAACAACACCGCCTTGGCGCCCATACCCGCGATGCGCTCCGCGGCCTGGCGCATCGCCGCCAGGTTCCGGATCTTCGAATGGGTGATGGCTTCCGCCTCGTGCAGGTTGGGCGTAATCAGGGCAGCCTTCGGCAGCAGTTGCTCCACCAGGGCGGCACGCGCGTCGTTCGAGATCAGGGGCGCGCCGCTCTTGCTGATCATGACGGGATCGACCACCAGGGGGAAGCGGAACGACGCGGCTTCCGCGGCGATCGCTTCCACGATGCCGCGATTCCCCAACGCGCCGGTCTTGGCGGCGGCGGGCGGGATGTCCTCCAGTACCGCGCGGAGTTGCGAGAGGATCAACTCCGGTTCCAGGCACTCCACCCGATCGACACGCCGGGTGTTCTGCACGGTCAGCAGGGTGATCACCGCTTCGCCGTAGACGCAGAATTGATGGAAGGTCTTCAGGTCGGCTTGAATTCCGGCTCCGCCGCTGGGGTCCGAACCGGCGATCGTTAACGCGACGGCTGGCATGCCCCAAGAATAGCAGGCGGTTTCCTGTGGCATAATCCCGACCATGGCGGCTTCCGCACCGGCCGAGTTTCCGCACCCGGATCCCGCCGAAGAGCCGTTGCGGGCCGGGCAGATTCTCGACGTCATCGAAAAGGCTCTCCATCCCAATCCGGCGGAGTGGATCTTCCTGCGCGAACTCCGCGTGGGAACGGGCCGCCGAGGGCAATCGCTGCAGCGCCTGGACGCTTTCGCGCTGAACCAGTACCCACACCTCGGCATGAAGCGGGTGTGTTACGAGATCAAGGCCTCGCGAGCGGATTTCCTGAATGAGCTCAAGCATCCGCTCAAACGGCGCATCGGCATGCGCTATTCCAACGAGTTTTATTTCGTCACGCCCGGCGGCATGCTGGAGGTGCGGGAAGTCCCCGCCGAGTGCGGACTGATCGAAGTGGGAAGGGCCACGCCCGAGGAATGGCGGGCGCTCGTCCGGCGGCAGGCCGGGTTCTTCCATTTCGATCCGGACGCGCGCACCTACTGTATGCTGACGGTTCCCTCACCCTGGCGGGACACTCCAGGCCCCACGTGGCAGCTGGTCGCCGCGATGCTCCGCAACCAGCGCAAGGAATTCTCGGAGAAAGCGCCGGCCCTTCCCGCGCAGGAGCGGCTCGCTTTCGAATAAGCGCGCTCGTCCTGAGGAAAGGGGGAACTGAAGTTCCGAAGAGACGCGTGCTTCCGTGGTAGGATGCCTGATTCCAATGGAACCTTCGCGTGAAACCAACGACCCCCACCGCCGATTCTGGGAGATCGTCATTTTTCTGGCGGGCGCGCTCCTGATTGCCGGTTCTCAATGGCCTCTGTTGATCATCCCGAACCGGATCGAGCCGATGGTGTTCGGTCTGCCCTTCTTCATATTCTGGATGCTGGCGCTGAACCTGATGGTGTTCGCGCTGCTGGCGTTTGCGTACTGGAAGCTCGGATAGCCGCATGCTGAATCACTGGTCGATCGTTCCGGTCTTCGTTGTCGGCTTTCTGTTCATCAACCTCATCCTTGGGCTTCGCGCCGCCAAAGGGGTCCATACCGTTTCCGATCACGTCGTCGGAGGGCGGGGACTCGGCTTTCTGCTGGTCTTCTTCACGAGCATCGGAGAGATTTACAGCTCGGTCGCGTTCCTGGGGCAACCTGGCTGGGCGTATGAACACGGCGTGACCATCATCGCCAACGTGGGCGTGTTTATCGGCCTCACCGGGTTCTGGCTGGGCCCCAAGATCTGGGAGGCTGGCCATGCCAGGGGCTATATGACGCAGGCCCAGTTCCTGGGCGACCGGTATCAGTCGGAACTGCTGCGCGGCCTGGTGGCGGTGATGGGCGTGATCGCACTGGTCGCCTACATCTCGATTCAGATGATGGGCGGCGGCTACGTGTTCGAGGTCACCACCGAAGGGCACATCCCGTTCTGGCTGGGTTCGCTGCTGGCCTTCGGCACGGTGGCCATTTATGTGGCCACTGGCGGCTTGCGCGCCATCGGATGGGTGGCGGTGTTGAAGGGTTTCTTCATGGCCGCCGTCGGCATCTACATCGTCGTGCGGGTGGTGGGCGAATTCTACGGCGGCCTGCCCGCCATGTTTGCCGAAATCGCCGCGAGGTCTCCGGCCCACCTGACTCTGCCCGGCCCCAAGGGCTTCGCCACCTATGCCTGGACGGCGAGTTCGCTGCTGAACGGAGTCCTGGCGTTCTACATGTGGCCGCACATGTTTTCGAATTTCTACAGCGCGCAGAACCCGCGTATCATCCGGCGGCAGGCGGTGCTGATTCCGCTGTACAACATCATCACCCTGTCGTTCACGATGGTCGGGTTTGCCGGGATCCTGGTGCTGCACAATATCCGGCCGGACACCGTGATGGTCGAGATGCTGAAGAAGATCGCGCCGATGTGGCTGATCGGCCTGTTCTGCGCCGGTGCGCTCTCGGCCAGCATGGTGACCGGCGCCGCCTGTTCGCTCGCCGCCGCCGCGACCATTGGCAACGACCTGCTGCAGCCCCGCTTCCGCTGGTCCGAGCACGGACTCAAGACAAGGATCCAGTGGCTGGTGCTGGTTGTGATCGCGATCGCCTACTCGATCGCATTGATGCGGCCGGGCATGATGGTGTACATCATCCTGATCGCCTACGGAGTGACGGGCCAGATGCTCCCCGGCGTGCTGGCCTCGTTCTATCGGCCCTCGGTCCGGTCGCACAGCGTGATCACCGGGATCGTGGCCGGCTTTGTCGTGATTGTCGTGATGGTTGCCAAGATCGTGGAAGCCCCCGGCAACACGCATCCGGGCATCATCGCGCTGGCCGTCAACTTCCTGGTGGTGTGGTTGATGGAGGTGTTTCGCAAAGACACCGCATTGGTCACGCCGGTATCGAGTAATTGACGCGCTTGCCCTTCCTTTGATAGATTGCAGCCAAGTTAGGTTAGAGGGAAACCCATGATCCTGAGACATCGAATCCGCAGTTCCGTCTTTTTGTATGCCTATCTGCTGGCGTCGCAAGCGACATTCAGCCAGACCACCAGCACCACCATCCTCGGGGTAACCAGCGATGCCTCGTCCGCATCGGTGCCGGGCGTCGAGATCGCGGCCACGCACATCGCGACCAACCAGACCCGCACCGTATCCTCCAACGAGTTGGGCTACTACTCGATGCCCGGACTGGAGCCAGGCCAGTATCGAATCACAGCCACCAAGTCCGGATTCAAGACCCAGGTCCGGCAGAGCGTGACCCTGCAGGTGAATCAGAAGCTCACGCTCGATTTCGCTCTGGTCGTTGGCGACGTCGTGGAACGCGTTGAAGTCACCGGAGAAGTGGCGGCACTGGACGCGGCCAGCGCCACGCTGGGCAGTGTCGTCGATCAGCGTAAGATCGTCGACCTGCCGCTCAACGGCCGCAATTACGCCCAACTGGCGTGGCTGGTGCCAGGAGTGACCCCCGGCCAGCGCCATTCCAACGACACGGTCAACTTCAGCAATCCTTTCCAGATCTCGGCAAACGGCCAGCGGCAGTTCAACACCGACGTCACGATGGACGGCCTGAGCATCAACAGCGCGTTGCTCAACCAGTCGAATTTCCGCCCGTCGATCGATGCGATTCAGGAGTTCCGGGTCCAAACCGGCAACTACTCGGCCGAGTTCGGATTCCTCTCCGGGGCGCAGGTGAACCTGGTGCTCAAGCCCGGAACCAACTCCCTGCACGGCACGGCATTCGAGTTTCTGCGCAACGACAAGCTGGATGCGCGGGATTTCTTCGCGGCGCCGGGTCAGAAGCGGCCGCCCTTCAAGCAGAACCAGTTCGGGGTGACTGTGGGCGGGCCGATCAAGAAAGACAAGACCTTTTTCTTTGCGTCCTATGAAGGATTCCGCCGGCGAAAGGCGATCGTGGGAAGCTCCGTGGTGCTCACCGAGGCCGAACGCCGCGGCGACTTCTCCGGCCGTCCGGCGCTGCGCGATCCCGACAACGCCGGGCAGACGTTCCCGAACAACGTCATTCCGCAGAGCCGGCAGTCGGCCGAAGCGCAGAAGATCCTGCAGTTCATGCCCCTGCCCAATGCCGCCGGCGCGGTAAATTTCATCGGCGCCACTGTCTCCAGCGCCAACCAGGAGCAGGGTTTCTTCCGGGTGGATCACAACTTCTCGGAGAAAGACCGGGTGTACTTCCGCTACGGAATCGGCGACCAGCACGTACCGGAGATCCAACTGAATCCGAACTTCTCCATCGTGCAGGACATTCGCGATCAGAATGCCATCCTGAGTCATTCGCACCTGTTCGGCTCGAGTACCTTGAGCGAACTGCGGCTGGGCTACAACCGCGCCAACGACGAATTCTTCGGGCCTGACCGGTCGAGCTTCAGCCCTCAGCGCGATCTGGGGATTTCCGGTGTGGCCGAGGACTCTCGGCTGAAAGGCGTACCGTCCGTCGGGATCCCGGGAGTTCTCGGCATCGCCGAGCACTTTCTGGTCCCGCTGACGCAGATGGACTGGACATACACCATCGCGGAGAACATCACACGGACACTGAGCCGGCACACGTTGAAAGCCGGGTTGGATATCCGCAAGTCGCGCATGAACCGTTTCTTCCAGCAGGGCAATCGCGGCGGGTTCAATTTCACGGGTGTTCTGAGCGGGAATGCGACGGCCGATTTCATCCTCGGCCGGCCTTCGGACACCAGCCGCGCCGTGGGCCCCGGCATCTTCAACGCCATCCGCCAGGTCCGCCAGGGATACTACGTGCAGGACGACTGGCGCGTCACGTCCAAACTCACTCTCAACCTCGGGTTGCGATACGAGATTATCGGCGTGCCCGACGACAGGCACGGCAACCTGCGCACGTTCGACTTCAACACCAACCAACTCGTTCCCCAGTTCGGCGTCACGCAGGGAATGTACAAGACCGACCACAATAACTTCGCTCCCCGCTTCGGGTTTGCGTATTCGCCATTCAAGATTAACGGGAAGCAAACCGTGTTCCGGGGAGGTTATGGCGTTTACTACAACGCGCAGGCATTGCAGTTGTACACGGTGCTCGGCAACAACCCGCCGGCGAGCTTGACGGAGAACTTCAACATCGCCACCGGCGCCAGGCTGACGCTGTCGAACGGCTTCCCGGGTTCGGGCACCACGCCTCCGTTTCCGGCGCTGCTCGCCATCTCCGACGATTTCCGCCCGGGCTACGTGCAATCGTGGACGTTCACCATCCAGCAGGAGTTGTGGCGCAGCAGCGTCTTCGAGATCGGGTACGTCGGCTCGAAGAGCACGCGCCTGGACCAGACGGTGACGATCAACATGCCCACGCCGGGGCCCGGCGATTTCCAGCGCCGCCGGCCCATTCCGTCGACGGGCGCCATCCGCTTCTTCTCGAGCGATTCCAACGCCACCTACCATGGGCTGCAGACGCGCTTCGAGCGCCGCCTGAACACCGGACTCACGCTGCTGGCGGCGTACACGTTCTCGAAGACGATCGACGACAACTTCATTGGAACGTCCACGCCGCTGAACACGGCGCGCTGGACGCAGGATCCGCTGAACCGGAAGGCGGAGAAAGGCCGTTCGAGCTTCGATATCCCGCACCGGCTCTCGCTGACCTACTTGTATGAGCCATTCCGCGGGACGACGGCGGGCGGCTCCCGGGCCCTCGGCGAACTGCTGCGGAACTGGCAGTTGTCGGGTACAACCACGATCCAAACAGGCCTGGGCTGGACTCCCAACATTGCGGGCGATCCCGCCAACCTGGGTACGTTTGGCGCCAACATCCGGCCCAATCGCGTCGGCCCCAGCCGGCCACCTGGATTCGAGCCGGATCCGTTTCTTTGGGTGAGCCCCGCGGCCTTCGGCATCCCGGACCGGGCTACCGATGCGAAATGCGTCGCGGCCTCGTCCTCCTGCCAGTATTACGGAAACGTGGGACGCATGACCGAGCTCGGTCCCGGAGTGCACAACTGGGATATCGGCATCGCGCGGCGCTTCAAGACGCTGGAGACGCAGCACCTGGAGTTTCGGTTCGAGATATTCAATTCGTTCAACCGGCCGCACTTCGAGACCCCGAACCGCACGGTCGCGACAGCGATCTTCGGCCGGGTGACCAGTACGGCGCTGCAGATTCCGAATCGCGACATCCAGTTCGCCCTGAAGTACGTGTTTTGAACGCTCGAGCCCCCGGCGTAAGCCGCACAAACCGGCCCGCATGTTCTTACGTTAGCCCCTATGTGGGGCCCGCCCCACGAATGCGCAAACGGCGACCGTATTTGTGAAACCGAGGGCTCAGCGATTCCTCCCGAAGTGGGGTCTCGCCGTTATCGCTTCTGGCACTTCGGGCACAAATGCGTCCCCCGCTGGGCGACCACGATCCTGCGGACCGGCGTTCGACAGACGAGGCACGGCAGGTCCTCACGGCCGTACACGGCGTGCAGATTCTGGAACCCGCCGCGACGGCCATCGGAGTTGACGTAGTCGGAGATCGACGACCCTCCATGTTCAATCGCGGACTGCAGCGTCTGTTGAATGCACTCGTGCAGGTGTTGAAGTCTCTGCCGCGGTAGCCGCGCCGCGACCGCCAGTGGATGGATCGCCGCGGCGAATAATGACTCATCGACATAGATATTGCCCAGTCCTCGCAGGAACCGCTGATTCAGCAGCAGAGGCTTGATCCGGCCGCGATGCGAACGGACCAACGCCACAAAGTCCTCCACATCGATCGCCAGCGGGTCCGGGCCGAGAGCCTCCACGCGAGCCGGCAGGCCGGAGGTCACTTCCACGCGGCCAAAGGTCCGGATGTCGTCGTAGAGCAACTCGCCGCGATCCAGCAGAAAGGCCGCGCGCGTGTAGGGCGTCCGCTCGCCGCCCACCAGCAGCTTACCCGTCATGCCGAGGTGAATCGTCAGGCGGGCATCGCCCCCCAGGTCGAAGACGATGAACTTGCCGTGACGCATCACGCGCGCGATGGTCTTGCCGATAACCCACGACAGGTCGCCGCGCAGGATCCGCGCGCAGGAGCACTGGGCGTCACGAATGCGGGCGCCCGTCAGGCGCGGCGCAAGGCCGCGGACGATCGTCTCGACCTCGGGTAGTTCAGGCATCCCTCCACGTCAGGGCAGGTCGGCCAGGACATCATCGCCCTGAACCTGGACCGCAAAGGTGGGGACGCGGCACGTGTCGTCGAAGTCGTTAACGCCGGTCCGGCAGTCGAATTCCCATGCATGCCAAGGGCACGTGATGCGGCGGTCGTTCACCGTTCCCTGCCCCAACGGCCCGCCGCGATGCGGGCACACGCCGGCCAGCGCAAACACTTCACCGCCGAGGTTGCAGACGGCGTACGGCTCGCCGTTGACCATTGCTTCCACCACTGAATCCGTATGTAAGTCCGACAGACGGGCGACCTTGACCAGAGCCATTTCCTGATTGTGGCAAGATGAGGAGGCCATGTCGAGACGGTTGTGGGTCGCCTTGCCGCTGCTGGTGACGCTCGCCTGCCATCGCGAGCCGGGAACGAAAGTCGTGGGCGTCGTGCCGAAGGGCGCAAACCACATCTTCTGGCAAACTGTACACGCCGGGGCAATCAAAGCGGGGCAGGAATTCGGCTTTCGCGTGGAATGGAACGCACCAACCGTGGAAGTGGATTCCAGCCGCCAGATCGAGATCGTCGAGTCGATGGCGGGGCGGCGCCTGGCAGGCATCGTGCTCGCTCCGGTGGACCGGAAAGCGCTGGTCTCGGTGGTCGAACGGGCCGCCGCCGCGGGCGTCCCGGTCTCCATCTTCGATTCCGGCATCGCCACCGACCGCTACATTTCCTATGTGGCCACCAACAATCTCGAGGCTGGAAGGATGGCCGCGCGCCGCATGGGTGAGATCCTTGGGGGCAAAGGAAAAGTCGGCGTGATCGGATTTATGCCGGGAAGCGCGTCGACCATGGACCGGGAAGACGGCTTCCAGACAGAGATTCGCAAGCACTATCCCGGCATCAACCTGGTGGCGCTGCAGTTCGCCATGGCCGACCGGGCTCGCGCCATGGCCGCGACCGAGAATATTCTGACGGCCCATCCGGATCTTGCCGGCGTCTTCGCCGACAACGAATCCTCTTCCGTGGGGGCGGTGCAAGCGTTGAAGTCGCGCAACGCGCGCGGGGTGAAACTGGTGGCGTTTGACGCCTCCGATCAGTTGCTGGCCGACCTGCGCGCGGGCTGGATCGATTCGATCGTGGTCCAGGATCCCTTCAAGATGGGCTACGAAAGCGCCAAAGCCATAGGCCTTCATTTGCGGGGCGAAACACCGCCGCGGCAGATCGACTCCGGCGCGCGGCTGATCACGCTCCGGGATGTCGATCTCCAGGACGTCCGCCTGCTCCTGTTTCCCGATATCCAGCGCTATCTGAAGGGCCAATAAATGCTATGGTTGGGAAAGTGTTGCCGTTTTGCTTTGCGGCGGCCTGGGCCTGCTATGAAACGTGTCCTTTTCCTGTCCCTGCATTCCTGTCTCTTGCTCACCGTTTGCCTGGATCTGAGCGCCCAAGCACTGCGGCGGAAACCCATCTTCACGCTCGGCACCTCACGACGTCTGGAAGTAGCCGCGGAGGACACGGCACAGTTATCGGTCGACTCGGTGAGCCCGAACCGGGTGGACGCAGCCGACCTGTATTCACCCCTGGGTCTTGCTCTCGACACGTCGGTGACGCCGCCGATCCTCTATGTCAGCGACACGTTGAACCATCGGATTCTGGCCTGGCGTAACGCGGGTTCATTCGCCAATGGCGCGCCCGCCGACCTGATTTTGGGGCAGCGGGATCGTTATTCCGCTCTTCCGCAGGGGCCGGCCACCGGAATCTCGACCGGGTTCACGCTGCCGTTGGGACTGGCCGTGGACCGGCAGGGAAGTCTCTACGTTGCCGATGCCGGCAACAATCGTATTCTTCGTTTCCCAAAGCCGTTCTCCCAACCCGCCGATTCCATTTTCCCGGACATTGTGATCGGCCAGACGTCGTTTTCCGCCAACGGGGCGAACCAGGGAGGGCTGTCGGACCGGTCCCTGTTTCTCGGGGTTCAGGCGGCCAGGGTGGGCTTGACCTTCGATGCTCAAGGCAATCTGTTCGTGACGGACGTTGGTAACAACCGTTTGCTTCGCTACTCCGCGAACGACCTGGCGGAAGGGCGCAACGGGCCGCGGGCGAGTCTGGTACTGGGTCAACCCGATTTCACGACCAATTCAGCCCCTGCGAATCGTGATGACAAGGCCAAGTTGGTGCGGCCGTTGTCGGTGGCGCTCGATTCGACCGGACGCATCTATGTAACCGACGTTGGACTGAGGGTGTTGTACTATCCGGCCTCGGCGGCGAATATCAACGGCGCGCCGGCGGATCGGATTCTGGGAACCCGCCCCCGGACCGTCACCGGCCAACCAGTGTTGCCCCCGGTGAACGAATTCACGATCGGCGCACCGGCCAATCAGCCCGCCGAAGGCATTGTGGTGGTGGATAACCGGTTGCTGGTCCTGGACTCTGCGGCGAATCGTGCCCTGCTGTACGACCCGCCCGAACAGTGGCCGGCGGAGACCCAGAACCAGCCTTCGCCGCCCGCTCGCTTCGTGTTCGGTCAGACGAACTTCAACGCCAGTAACAAAGATGGCGGGCCGGGCGCGACAAACGCCAGCGGATTCAGCTCCCCGGGCGCCGCTATTTTTTCGAATGGAGAGCTATTTGTCGCCGATACCGGCAACAACCGGATCCTGGTATTCCGGCAGGCGGCTGGGACGTTTTCCAGCGCGTCGCGCGTGTTGGGGCAACTGGGTTTCGACCTCGGCGCGCCCAACCTGCTCGAGGGCCGTGAGTTCGACAATGAGTCCGGGCTTGCCCTGGATGCAAGCGTGTCGCCGCCCCGGGTGTATGTGGCCGATACCAACAATAATCGGATCCTGGGCTTTCGGAGCCTGCAGGCGATACGAACAGGAGCGACCGCGGATCTCGTGATCGGCCAGGTGGATCTGGCGAGGGCGCTGATCAACTCGCCGGGCAACGACGTCGAACGCCCCAACCAAACGGGCTTGTACCTGCCGACGGGCTTGGCCGTCGATTTGGCGGGAAATCTTTGGGTGGCCGATACGGGCAACGGGCGGGTTCTCCGATTTCCCAAGCCGTTCGACCGGGGCGGGCAGACTCAGCAGGCCGATCTGGTCATCGGCCAACAGAGTTTTACGAGTAAGATCACCGACGCCACGTCGCGGACGATGCGGGCGCCGTGGGGGTTGGCCTTAACGCTGGATGGCGTCGATCCCGCCAGGCCTGGCGGCGGCCTCACCGTCGCAGACCAGGCGCATCATCGCGTCCTGTACTTCGCCAAGCCTTTCGCCACCGGTATGGCCGCAACTTCGGTCCTTGGGCAGCCGGACTTTTTCACTACCCTCGCGTCCTCCGCCACCAACCGCTTTAGCCAGCCACGCGGCATTGCCCTTGACAGCGAGGATCGGCTGTACGTTGCCGACTCGGCCAACAATCGCGTGCAGATCTACGACCGCATTCACGGAGTGCAAGGGCTCGCTGCGCCCCTGGCCACCGTGCCGGGCATCAACTTCCCGGTGAGCATCAGCATCAGCCGCAACAACGGCACGTTCTGGGTGGCCGAAGGCTCGGCCAACCGCGTGCTGCGTTTCCCACGGTTCGATGATCTGGCGCGCGTCAATTTCTCGAGCGATTCGTCCCTCACCTGGTGCACGGGGGGCGGACTTTCCTGCCGCGCCAGTGCGGTGGCGCTGGACGCCTTCGACAACCTCCTGGTTGCGGATCTGGCGCACCGTGTCAGCTACTACGCACCCGGATTGCGCGTCTTCAACGGAGCGAACTTTGCCGAAGGCTCGTTATCGCCTGGCACTATCTCGTCAATCTTCCCGGTCGCCAACACCTGCGGCACGATTCCGTGCGTCATTGTCAATTTCGGTAGCGAAACCAAGGCATTCGACGAACTTCCCAACCCGGTGCCCATGCCACGCGAACTGGCGAACCTCCAGGTAACCGTTGACGATCAGGCAGTGCCGTTGTATTTTGTTTCACCCACCCAGATCAATTTTCAGCTGCCAATGGGTCTGGCCAGTTCCGGTTCCGCCTTGGTGACCGTGCGGAATGCGTCCACGGGCCAGTTGTACGGGACGCTCGACCTGGGCTTGAAGGTGGCCTCGCCGGCATTTTTCACGCGCGGGGCGAGTGGATCAGGACCAATTGCCGCTGTGAACCAGGACAATACGATCCATGCACCGACGAATGCGATCCGCGTAGGCGACGTGATTGCGCTGTACGGTACGGGCCAGGGATATGTGCCGGGCGCGCCGCCGGACGGGAGTCCCGCGCAAGGACTCACGCCAACGCCAAACCGGCCCCGGGTCACGCTGGATGGACGCGCGGTCCCCGATGAGAACATCACGTACTCGGGACTTGCGCCCGAGTTGCTGGGAGTCTGGCAGTTGAATCTCAAGATTCCCGACAACGCGCCGATCGGCAACGCCGTGAGGCTGGTGGCTTTCATGAACGACATTTCCAGCCTCGATCCGGCGAACGCCGCCCGAGTCCAGACGACGATCGCCATCCGCACGCGATAGCGCTGAAGTTTGCGACCTTTGGTAGGGCCTGGAGGGGTGTGAAAGAGTTTGTTACCGGTTCTCGGTCGGAGTTCGGGTGGACGGGAAGCCAGTGAAATTGATCAGACCGAGTCCTTGACTCCAACCTCGGAGCCGAACAGTCGGTCAACAAAAGCAATCGGAAAGTCTGAGGCGGGCTTATTCAATCTATCTAGTCAGTCAAGGGCCAAACCCAAGGGGCGCGCTAAAGCGCGCCGCAGCCTGAAGACCGCCCCACAACGCGCCCATTCCTTCGGCTCACGTTCCGTTCCCCGGGGCCTCAGCGCGCCACGTCCTGATCCTTGTACTGCAGTTGATACAGCTTGTAGTAGATGCCACGCATCGCGATCAGTTCTTGGTGCGGGCCCTGCTCGCGCAACTGGCCCTTGTGCATCACCAGGATCCGGTCCGCGCGCTGGATGGTGGAGAGCCGGTGAGCGATCACAATGCTCGTCCTGCCTTCGATCATCCGGCCGAGGGCTTCCCGCACCCGCTGTTCGGTCTCCGTATCCACGCTCGAAGTTGCCTCGTCGAGGATCAGGTAGCGTGGTTCGTGCGCCAGCGCGCGGGCAAAGCTGATGAGCTGTTTCTGCCCCGTGGAGAGAGAGGCCCCGCGCTCCTGGATCGGCTGATCGAAACCATGCGGCAGGTTGTTGACAAAGTCGAGCAGGTTCACCTGCTCGGCGGCGTCGGCCACGTCCTCCTGGGTGATCCGGACGGTGCCCAGGCGAATATTCTCCTCGATGGTTCCCGTGAACAGGAACGGGTCCTGCAGGACCACGCCGAAGTGCCGGCGCAGGTCGAGCGGATCGAGATCGCGGATATCGACCCCTCCAATACGGATGGCGCCGCGCTGGATATCGTAGAAACGCAGCAGCAGGCTGATGATCGTGGTCTTGCCCGCTCCGGTGTGGCCGACAATGGCGATCGTCTCGCCCGGTTCGATCCGGAACGATACGTCGCGCAAGACCCATTCCTCGCCCTTGTAGGCGAACCACACGTGATCGAACTCGATCGAGGAGTTAAGAGTCGGAAACTCGACCGGCCTCTCCGGAGACCGGATGTCGACGGGCGTGTCGAGCAGTTTGAAGATGCGCTCGGCGGAGGCCATCGCGGCCTGAAGGATGTTGTATTTTTCGCTCAGGTCCTGGATCGGCCGGAAAAAGCGCATCGCGTATTGCAGAAAGGCCACCAGCACGCCCAGCGTCACCGTCCCCTTTGGCAGCGCCCATCCGGAGTACGAGAGGATCCCGGCGAGCGAGACCAGCGACAGAAACTCCACCGCCGGGTAGAACCAGCCGTACGCCGTGATCGTGTCTTTGAACGCCAGCATGTGGCCACGGTTGATTTCCTCGAACTCGGCGGCGCTCTTTCGCTCGCGGTTGAACAACTGGAGAACGACAATGCCGACGACGTGTTCCTGCAGATAGGAGTTGATGCGGGCCACCGCCAACCGGATCCGGCGGTAGCTCTTGGCGACCACGCGCCGGAACGTCACTGTCACCAGCACGACGAAGGGCAGGGCGCCCAGCACGATGAGCGTCAGCATCGGGCTGAGCGACACCATCACGTACAGCACGAAGCTCAACGTCAGCAGGTCGCCTAAGATCGTGACCAGGCCGGAGGAGAGCAGCTCGTTCAGCGCATCGACATCGGAGGTCACCCTCGTTACCAGGCGCCCCACCGGGTTCCGGTCGTAGAAGGCGACGTCAAGCCGCTGCAGGTGGCTCATGATTTCCCGGCGCAGGTCGAACATAGCTTGCTGTCCGGTGTACTGCATCACGTACGTCTGGCCGAACTCGAACAGGAAGACCCCTACGAGCGCGGCAAAGTAGAGCACCACCAATTGCAGAAGTCCCTCGCGCGGGTTCGCGGACAGGTACGAATCGAGTGGTGTGAAGTCTTGTGCGGCGGTGGGCGACAGGTACCGGTCCACCGCGATCTTGGTCAGCAGCGGACCCGCGGTCTGCAGCACGGAGTGAACCAGCAGAAATCCCAGCGACAGCAGAACCGCGCGCCGGTACGGCGCCAGGTACGAGACCAGCCGCCACATCAGGCGGCGGTCATAAACCTTGCCGATGATCTCCTCTTCCACGTCCTTGTCTAGTTTACCCGGCGCGGGCGCCTGTTACGATAAGAGAACCGCATTCGAGAAGCCGCCCGTTTGAATGGCGCCAGCGGCAGGGAAATCACTCGATAGGTGTGCCGCCGCCGTCATGCGGCGGATATCGGCCAACGGCTCTATGCCTCTTCGTTTTTTTAATACTCTTTCGCACCAGGTGGAGGAATTCGCGCCCGCGATTGGCAATACGGTGCGCATGTACACCTGCGGCCCGACCGTTTACAGCTTCGCCCACATCGGCAACTTCCGGTCGTTCACGTTTTTCGATCTCCTGCGGCGATGGCTGCGCGCCCGCGGCCACATCCTCGACCACGTGATGAACATCACCGACGTCGACGACAAGATCATCCGCAACGCGGTCGCCGAAGGAAAGGGGCTGAAGGACTACACCGAGATCTACACCCAAGCGTTCCTGGAAGATTGCGCGAAGCTGCGCCTGGAGCGGCCGGAGCGCCTGGTGCGGGCGACCGACCACATTCCGGAGATGGTTCAGGCCGTCCGTACGCTCGCGGAGAAGGGTTTTACCTACCAGAGCGACGGATCGGTCTACTACCGGATTGCCCAGTTTCCCGGCTACGGCAAGCTCTCGCATAACGACTTCACCGGGATCAAAGCCGGGGCCCGCGTGGACGTGGACGAGTACGATAAAGCCGACGCGCGGGACTTCGTGCTGTGGAAGGCCCCGAAGGAAGGCGAGCCCTTTTGGGAAACCGAGATCGGACCCGGACGTCCGGGATGGCACATTGAGTGCTCCGTGATGGCCATTCAGTACCTGGGCGAGACGCTCGACATCCACGCGGGCGGCATCGACCTGGTCTTCCCGCATCACGAGAACGAGATCGCGCAATCGGAAGCGCTGACCGGACATCCGTTCGCGCGGTTCTGGATGCACGCCGAGTTTCTGCTGGTGGAAGGGCAGAAGATGTCCAAGTCGCTCGGCAATTTCTTCACGCTGCGCGATATCCTGGCCAAGGGCTATGCGCCGGAAGTGGTGCGCTATCTGCTCGCCTCCGTGCCGTACCGCAGGGCGTTGAATTTCACGTTTGACGGCCTGAAATCCGCCGCTACGTCGATTGAACGGCTGCGCAATTTCAAGCTCAGGCTGGAATCGGAAAAGTTCCCCGAGGGTGATGCCGCCGGGCAGATCGAGCGGGCGCACAAGGCCGCCGGACAGTTCTGTGCGAGCCTCGATGACGACCTGAATACGGCCGAGGCGCTCGGCGCGGTCTTCGAGTATGTACGCGAAACCAACACTGTCATGGACAGCGGCGAATTCAGGGCCGGGGCGGTGGCCCCGGCTCTCGATCTGCTCGCCGGGTTCGATGCGGTCTTCGACGTCCTGAAGCCGACGCTCTCCGAAGACGCGATCACCGACGCCGCGGTGGATGCCTTGATCGCCGAGCGCGCACAGGCGCGCAAGAGCCGCAACTTCAAACGGTCGGATGAGATCCGTCAGGAGTTGCTCGACCGGGGCATCATTCTCGAGGACACCAGGGACGGCGTCCGCTGGAAGAGGAAATAGCGACGTGGATATCCAAACCAAAGCGGTTCACTCGGGCGACCGCAAGAAACCCGGCCCGGCCATCCCCTCCACCACGCCGATTTATCTGGCCTCCACCTACCTTTACGAGAATGTCGAGCAGTTGGACAGGATCTTCGGCCGCGAGGTGGAGGGCCAGAGTTACTCGCGTTACGACAACCCCACCAATGCGGCCCTGGAGGAACTGCTGACCGCGCTCGAAAATGGGGCCGGAGCGTTGGCCTGTTGTTCCGGCATGAGCGCGCTTCACATTGCGGTGCTGGCGGCGCTCACCGACCGGCGCAAGTCGGTCCTGGCGGCCAATGCGCTGTACGGCGCGACCGTCAGCTTGCTGATGACGGTGCTCGAACCCATCGGCATCTCCGTCCGCTTTGTGGACATGTGCGACCCCGACGCGGTGCGGAAGGCCGTGGACGAAGAACGGCCGGGGTGTATTCTGCTGGAGACCATCTCGAACCCGCTGCTGCGGGTGGCGCCGCTCGACCGGATTGCGGAAATCGCGCGCGCCGCCGGCGCCGCTCTGATCGTGGATGGAACGTTCGCCACACCGCTGGTGGTCCGTCCGCTCGAGCAGGGCGCGAACCTGGTGGTGCACAGCCTGACCAAGTATCTTGCCGGTCACGGCGATGTCCTGGGCGGCGTCGTTGTCGCTGACAAGGACCATCTGGATACGCTTCGATCATACTCGCGCATCTTCGGTCCGGTTCTCGGCTCGTTCGAAAGCTATCTGGCCATGCGCGGCATCAAGACATTTCCTTTGCGCATGGAGCGCCAGTGCGCGAATGCCTGCCGGGTCGCCAGTTGGCTGGCCGCGCACCCCAAGGTAGACCGGCTGTACTTCCCCGGCGACCCACGCCATCCGGACGCGGAGACCATCGGCCGCCTCTTTGCGGCTGGCCTTTTCGGCGGCATCGTCAGTTTCGAACTGAAGGGCGCCGCGCAGCAGGACGTCTTCCGCTTCATGGATTCACTGCGGTTGGTTGTGCGCGGCACTTCCCTCGGCGATGTCCACACGATGATGCTCTATCCGGTGATGAGTTCGCACCGCGAGATCTCCCCCAGGCAGCGCGAGCGCATGGGCATCCGCGAGAATCTCGTCCGGCTCTCGGTCGGCATTGAATCTCCGGCCGACATCATCGCCGATCTGGAACAAGCGCTGGCCTGACCCCTTTTCTCCTTCCCGCCCCGGGAGTACATTCGGGGTGGATACTATCGGGCCGGCGCATCTGCGCCGCCAACGCATCCGAGGCCCGACCGCCAGGGAGGGCTTCCGGTCCTTGTGCGGAAGGGAAAAGAACACGGGGTGCAGCAACCGCAACCCTTTGCCTGTCGTGTGAACGGAAGCCCTCCCTGGCGGTCGGGCCTCGGATGCGTCGGCGGTAAGCGTGCGTCACGAGAGGAGAAATCATGTGTTGTCATCATCTGAATCGTAGAGAGTTCGTTGGGGTGGCCGCGGCCGGCGCCAATGCCGCCGCCCTGTTCGCTTCCTCCGCGCCGGCCTGGAAGCCGGATTGGTGGGATCCTTCCCGCCCGCTGGTCAACCCCGGCAAGCCGCTGAAGGTTCAGCCGGTCTTGATGTACCACGTGTCCCAGCGCCGGGAAGAGACGTCTTGGAAATCGTGGGGCGGCGTACAATCGCATGAGAGCGCCCAGCAGGAAGCGTCTCGGATCGAAGCCGAATGGAAGGCGTTGTCGGCGCGCTCGGACTTCCCGATCGAGCCCCTGCCGGTGGCGAAGGTGACGCTCCCGGAAGAGGCCCCGGCCAATGCAGGTGCGGACGTGACGGTCGTCTACCCGGCCACCGGATCAGGCAAACTGATGCACGCGCTGATCCCCGAAAAAAGCCGCGCGCTGCTCTTTGTGCGGCGGCGGTCGGGGCCGGTTTCGTACTGGTATGAAGCGCTCAGTACGCGCCAACTGCGGCCGGAAGGTATGCCCCTCAAAGCCGGCGATCCGCGCCGCCTCAGCGTCAACGACGTGGTCGTCGACGATCAGGATGAACTGCTGTGGCGATTGCGCGCCCTCTACGGCGTGAAGAACTTCCTCGGCGCCCGAATCGTCGCGCTAGGCGGCGCGCGAGGCAAGTATGCTGCCGAAGCGCCGCAAGTCGCGCGCGAGCGCTACCGTCTGGACATCGTCGAGACCAGCTATGACGATCTGGGCAAGCGAATCGAGAGCGCGTTGAAAGAACCCACACGGATGCAGCAAGCCGAGCGATGGGCCGGCCGTTATCTGGCCATGCCCAACACCGCCCTCGAGACCGAACGTTCATTTGTCGTGAATGCTTTCGCCCTGTACGGGCTGTTTAAGGAGATGATGCTCGAGCACGAGGCTTTCGCCTTCACCATCAATCAGTGCATGAATACCATCATGCCGATGGCCAAGACCACGGCGTGCCTGACGCTGGAACTGCTGAACGACGAAGGCCTGATGGCGTTCTGCGAGTCCGACTTCGTGATCATCCCCGCCGGCATGCTGCTGCGGCACATCGCCGCCCGCCCGGTGTTCCTCCATAATTCGACGTTCCCCCACAAGGGCGTCGTGACGTGCGCCCACTGCACGGGGCCGCGGCGGATGGACGGCGATCGCTACGAACCCGTCCGCATCTTGACCCACTATGAATCCGAATACGGCGCCGCGCCCAAGGTTGAAATGCCGCTCGGCCAGATGGTCACCTGCATCAGCCCGCAATATGCGACGGCACGGTGGATGGGGATTCGGGGCGTGGTGGAAGATAACCCGTTCTACGAGGTCTGCCGCTCCCAGCAGGATGTGCGGATTCTGGGACAGTGGCGGAAACTGCTGAACGAAGTGCGCGATTCACACTGGGTGATGGCCTATGGCGATTTCGTGAAGGAACTGGCCTACGCCGCGCCCGAAATCGGGGTCACCTTGGACACGCTGGAGGAAGCCTCCTGATAGAATCGCAGTGAGGGATGAATCCCGACTTCCTAGTCATCGGCGCCGGCGTCGCGGGCTTGCGCGCCGCGATTGAACTCGCGTCAGCCGGGAAGGTTCTCGTCGTTGCCAAAGATCACCTTCGCGAATCGGCGTCGGAGTACGCGCAGGGAGGCATTGCGGTCGCCCTCAGCGACGATGACGAAGTCAGCCTTCACGAGCAGGACACGCTGGCCGCCGGCGACGGCCTGTGCGATCGCGAGGCCGTTCGTGTCCTGGTGGAGGAGGGTCCGGCGGCCATTGAGCAGTTGATCGCCTGGGGCATGGAGTTCGACCGCGAGGGAGGGCGCCTCGCCTTCACCCGCGAGGGCGCGCACAGCCGTAACCGGGTGCTGCACGCCAGCGGCGACTCCACCGGACGCGAGATCGCGCGGACGTTGTACCGCAAGGCGGTGTCCCTGCCGAACATCGCCTTTCAGAGCTTTCGCGCCATTACCGATCTGCTGGTGCATGATGGTGAAGTGTTCGGCGCCCGTGTGCTGGACGGGGAAACCGGGCGCACGCTGGTGGTCCAGGCGCGCGCGGTGCTGCTGGCTACGGGCGGCCTTGGCCGCGTTTATCTGGAAACCACCAATCCCGATGTGGCCACCGGCGACGGGGTGGCCATGGCCTATCGCGCTGGGGCCGTCATCGGCGATATCGAGTTTGTGCAGTTCCATCCCACCGCGCTGCACGTCGAGGACGCGCCGCGATTCCTGCTGTCCGAAGCGCTGCGCGGCGAAGGCGCCCGGCTGCTGAATGAAGCTGGAGAACGGTTCACCGATGAACTCGCCCCGCGGGACGTCGTCTCGCGCGCCATCGTGGCCGAAATCGAGCGGACCGGGGCCCAGCACGTCTATCTTGACCTTAGTCATCGCGGCGAGGAATTCGTCCGCACCCGATTTCCCCGGATCTATGCGACGTGTCTCCAATACCGCGTGAACCTGGGCCGCGAGCCCGCGCCGGTCCATCCGGCCGCCCATTACGCAATGGGCGGGGCGAAGACCGATCTCGACGGACGTACCAGCCTCGAGCGGCTGTTCGCGGCCGGCGAAGCGGCTTCGACCGGAGTTCATGGCGCCAACCGCCTGGCCAGCAACTCATTGCTGGAAGGTCTGGTGTTCGGGGCCAGGGCGGGTCGTGCCATGTTCTCGTGGAGCGACCTGCCGCGCCGCGAGTTTCCCAGGCTGCATCAATATATCCCCTGCAGTTCCGAGATCGAACTTCGCCGCCTGGCCTGGGAAGCATGCGGCATTTCACGATGCCATGACGGGTTGAATCAGGCCTGCCGCCGATTGGAATCGCTGCCGGTTGAGCATGTGGAGCATCCGACGCTCGATCAGTTCGAGCTTCGGAACATTCACGAGATAGTGCTGTTGATTGCGAGTTGCGCTCTTGCCAGGGAAGAGAGCCGCGGCGGCCACCACCGGTCGGATTTCCCACACAAGCGCCCAGAGTTTGAGAAGCATTCCGTGATCCAGCGCGGCTTCGGCGCCCGTTTTGACTAGACCCGCGTCGGAGTGCTCTTAGGCAGCGATCTCGGCCCCTTCTTTTCTCCGCCTCGCCTTCTGCACACGGCGGTCTCCGGCTCTTGTCATCCATTCGATCGAGTTGATATTGATAGATGCCGGTCCCGGGCCGCACTTGTCAGCGCCCTTCGCCTCAGGGTAAGATCTGGAAACATCGACCGTGGAACCGAATGCCAGGCAGTAGTTCCCAAGCAGACGAAGAGCCGACGACCCACCGGGGGCTTCCCTTTCTCAGCCGTGCGCTGCTGGCTTCACCGGATCCACTGGCAAGAATCCTCGATCTGGCCGACGACGCGGTCATTTCGATCGACGAAGAGCAACGGATCTTTCTGTTCAATCAAGGGGCTGCCAAGATCTTCGGCTACTCGCTCGAAGAGGTGAGTGGCCAGCCTCTCGACCTCCTGCTGCCGGCCCGCCTTGCGAAATCTCATCGCCAGAACGTCCGCGATTTCGCCGCCTCCGAGGTCACTGCCCGCCGCATGGGCGAGCGCCGGGAGATCCTCGGCCGCCGCAAGGACGGCACTGAATTCCCAGCCGACGCTTCCATCTCCAAAGTCGAGGTGGAAGGGCGGACTATGTACACCGTCATCCTGCGCGACGTGACCCAGCGCCGGTTGGCCGAGGAGCGAATCAAAGCTTCCCTTCGCGAAAAGGAGGCGCTGCTCAAAGAGATTCATCATCGCGTCAAGAACAATCTTCAGGTGGTTTCCAGCCTGCTGGGCTTGCAGTCGCGCGCCGTTCCCAACCCCGAGATGCGCCGGATGTTCCAGGAGAGTCAGGATCGCATTCACTCGATGGCCCTGCTCCACGAGACTCTTTATCAATCCGACAACCTCTCCGAAATCGACTTCCCCGAGTACGTCCACCAACTGGCGGCCCATCTGTTCCAGTCGTACGGCGTCCCCGCCGAGCGCATTCACCTGCGCGCGGATCTGGGCCGATTGCACCTGAACCTCGACGCTGCCGTCCCCTGCGGCCTGATCGTCAACGAACTGATTTCCAACTGCCTGAAGTACGCCTTTCCCGACGGGCGTGAAGGCGAGATCCGCATCGAGTTCCACGAATGCCAGGATGGTCTCACCAGGCTGGTGGTGGCGGATAACGGCATCGGCTTGCGCGGCGATGTGGATTGGAAGACCGCCCGAACGCTCGGGTTGAGGCTCGTGCGGACATTGGCGGAACAGTTAGGGGCAACGATCGAAGTCTATTCACAAGGGGGCACGGCCGTTCATCTCATGTTTCAGGCGGCCGCCTGAGCGGTAAGATGGGGGATCGCATGCCGGCGCGTATTCTGATTGTCGAAGACGAACGGATCACCGCCGAGGATCTGCGGGACATCCTCACGGATCTGGGGTACGACGTTGCGGCGGTGGTGTCCACCGGCGCCGACGCGATCGCGGAGGCGGAGCGAACTCTGCCCGATCTGGCCCTGATGGACATTCGGATCAAGGGTGACATGGACGGCACCGAGACCGCGAAGGTCCTGCGCCAGCGGTTCAATGTCCCTGTGGTCTACCTGACCGCCCACGCCGACCGGCAGACTCTGGATCGCGCCAAACTGGCCGAGCCTCTGGGCTATCTGGTCAAGCCGTTTCAGGAATCGGAACTCCAGGCGAGTATCGAGATTGCGCTCCATAAGCAAGGTGTGGATCGCACGTCAAGGGAGAGGGCGGAATTGCTGGCGGCCACGGTACGCGCCATCGGCGAAGGCATCATTTCGGTCGACCGCGGCGGAGCCGTGACCCTGCTGAACCCGTCCGCCGAAGCCTGGACCGGGTGGAACCGCCAGGCGGCGCTGGGGACGCCCGTGGGCGAGGTCTTTGCGTTGATCCACTCGGCCGGCGGAGCGCCGTTGGAAACGCCGCTGCGGGCGGTGCTGGCCGGGGACGGGATGGAAGGGTTGCCTGACGAGGTGATTCTGATTTCCAGGAACGGCGAAAGACGCCCGGTCGGCGGTTCGATCGCGCCCATCCGAGACCATCACGGCGCGGTCTCAGGGGCGGTGATCGTCTTTGGAGCCGCCGGCGACACGCACGGTTCCAAATCCGGGGGAACGCCTGGCTCCGACGACACTGCCGAGCGGCCCCGTTCCAGCGGCTTCACGATGGTGGCCAATTCGGAGAGCATGAAACAGGTGGTGAGTTTCGCTCGCCGCGTCGCCGAAAGCGAGGCGACCACGATCCTGCTCGAAGGTGAGAGCGGTACCGGGAAGGATGTCCTCGCCCAGTACATGCATCGGTTCGGCAAGCGCCAGCAGGGACCTTTTGTTGCTCTCAACTGCGCCGCCATCCCGGAGACTCTGCTCGAAAGCGAACTCTTCGGATACGAGAAGGGCGCTTTTACCGACGCCCGCGCTCAGAAGAAGGGAATCCTGGAGATCGCCTCCGGCGGAACCATCTTCCTCGATGAGATCGGGGAGATGCCCCTTCTCATTCAGGCTAAAATGCTGCGGGTGCTAGAAGAGCAGTCGTTCCGGCGCCTCGGCGGCACGCGGGACGTGCAGGTGGACCTCCGGATCGTGGCGGCGACGAACCGCAAACTCGCCGACGCGATCAATGCCGGCAAATTCCGCCTTGACCTCTTTTACCGCCTCAACGTCATCCAGTTGCTGCTTCCTCCCTTGCGGGATCGGCAGGAAGACATCCTTCCGCTCGCACAACTCTTCATCAGCCTGTTCAACCCGAAATTCCAACGTCATATCCGTGGCCTGTCGCAATCGGCGGTCATCGCCCTTCACTCGCATTCGTGGCCGGGAAACATCCGCGAGTTGCGCAATAAGATTGAACGGGCGATGGTGCTCGAGGAGACCGACTGGATCGAAGCTTCCACCCTGCTGTTGGATGTCCATGGCGCGACGAGCGGAGCCGGGATTCAGCACAACCTCTCCCTCGACGACGCTCCTCCGGACGTGAGCCTGGAGGAATCGGAACGACGAGTATTGATCAAGGCGCTGGAAAAGACGAGTTGGAACCAGAGCCGTGCCGCACTGGTGCTGCAGATCAGTCGAGACACGTTGCGATACCGGATGAAGAAACACAACCTTCAGGCGCACCCGGCCGCGAGTCCCGAGAATTCCGCCTGGAAGAATTGAGTCAACTGCCGAACAGCTTCAGCATTCGGTCGCGCGACAGGTCGATGTGAGACGCCATCGCCTGGCGGCTGGCCGCCGGGTCGTGGGACGCGATCGCTCGCAACACCTCGGCGTGCGGCAGCCACGCGTTGGACTTTTCCTGGGAGTAGGTGTCGATCCGCTTCACGTATTCCATCGTCAGCTTCAAGTGATCAAACACCAGTTGGTTGCCGGAGTACTCGGCGATCTTCAGATGAAAGCGCTCGTTGGCGATGACGAACTCCTGATTCGGGGTGTCCGCCTGCCGCTCGATAGCGATCGTCCTATCGAGATCCGCCAATTGGCCGGGACTCACGACCTGCGCCAGTTTCTCCGCGGCAAAGCATTCCAGCACGCGCCGGAATTCGTAGATTTCGACAATCTCGCGCACCGAGACCGCCCGCACCACGTAGCCTTTCTGCCGGATACGGTCGATCCACTTCTCCTGGTGCAGCCGGTTGCACGCCTCGCGCACAGGAGTACGGCTGGTGTTGCAGCGGCGCGCCAACTCGACTTCCGACAGGTAAGAACCGGGCGGCAACACGCAATCGATCAGCCAGCTCTTGAGCTGGCGATAGACACGCTCGACCTCGCCGAGTTTCTCGACTTTGGTTCGAGTAGAAAGATCACCGTCGGTCAACCTGAACTCCGAAAGCGTTTAGACTATCACGGTTGCGGCCTACGCGCTGTTAGCCGCGCCCAACAGGGCAATCGAAACCACCAGAAGGCCAAGACCCTGAAACAGCCGGCGCTTCGCAGCGGCAGGCGCCTCGGCCCATTCGCCGGCGATGAACCCCACCAGGTTCGCCACAAGCACCATGCTCGACATCAGGATGGCCCAGCCGAGCGACGGCCCCAGAGGGCCCAGTGTCCGCGCACCCGCGCCGTAGAACGCCATCCCGGACATCCACAGCAAACCCATCAGCAGACCTAACACGGTCGACTTCGCGGAGCCGGGCAGTTTGTAGAGCGCCGCCGTCCCGTTGCTGACCAGCCGCCACGACGCGAATGCCGAGTTGCACAGGAACAACGGCAGCGTGAGCAGCGTCCAGAGGGCGCTGGCTGCCAGGTGGTCCGCCACGCCCATCTTCTTTGCGGTCTCAATCACCTCGGCGCCGAAGTTGAAGCCGAGATTACCGCAAGCGGAAAGAAAGCCCGAGGTCACGCAAATCAGCACCCCGCGGCGGTAGCTCTTCGCACCCGCCGACTCCTTCCACTTGCCGGCCCAGGAGCAGACCGCCACGCCGGCCAGCATCAGCAGGAGGGCACTACCCATCAGGACCGCTTTTTGAAGGCCGAAGCCGGTTGGCGGATTCGCGATCAGCGGGATAAGCGTGCCCGCCATCGTCGCGACCCCGAGGATGACCGCAAATCCCAGGGCCACTCCCAGCGCATCGACGCCCAGGCCGAACGTGACGGCGCCGATGCCCCACGCCGATCCAAACAAAGCCACCACCAGGAACGAATGCGCGGAGACCTGCGAATAGACATCGAGCAGATGGGGAATCGTGGTCAACGCGAGTGCCCACGGGCAAATCAGGTAGGCGCTGACCGCGAACAGCAGCCAGTAGTTCTCCCACGCCCAGCCGCGGATCCACTTGCTGGGCGCCATGAAACTGCCCTGACAGAGTCCGCCCGCCAGCACCAGAGCCAGGCCGGACCACAAGTCAGACATGAGAAAGCTCCGGCTTCGCCACCAGGGAGGCCAGCGTCGCCAGATATCGATCGATGTCCGATTCGTCGTTATACAGGTGCGCGGAGGCCCGGACCCGGCCGTCGCCATACCAGGTGACCACGCCCTCCTGCTCGAGCGCGCCGCCCAACTCTTCCGGCTTGGAGTGCGAGAACGCGACGATGCCGGATGCGAACGCCGGATCCTCCGGGGTCAGCAGACTCAGTCCCAGATTGGCGATTCCCTGGCGCAGCTTCGCGACTGCCGGCTTCAGCCGTGCATCGCATGCGGCGACATCGGCGGTGAGCAGGAAGTCCACGCTCTGCTTCAAGACGTAAATGGACGGAAAATTCGGCATGCCGCCACTGAAGCGGGAGGCATCCGGCTTCAGCGTGTACGCTTCAAAACGGTTGGGACCAAACACGCCGTCCACCGAATACCAGCCCAGCGAAGACGGCGTGAGGCGGGCGCGCAGTTCCGGCGCGCAGTAGAGGACGCCCAATCCATGGACGCCCAGCAGCCACTTGTAGGTGCTCGCCACCAGGTAATCCACGCCTTGGAGCGACACGGGAACTCGTCCCAGCGCCTGCGTGGCATCGACGCAAAACACCGCGCCCGCACGGTGGGCCAGTTCCGCCAGTTGCGGCAGATACGGGTATTGAGCCCCTGTCTTGTAGCTCACCTGGCTGATGGTGACGAGGCGGGTCCGGGCGTTGATCGCGGCGGCGAAGGCATCCAGCGGGATCGCGCCGTGCGCCGACTCCACCACGCGCACGCGCACTCCCGCCTCGCGCAGCCGAAGCCACGCCAGCACGTTCGAAGGAAACTCGAGATCGTTGATGACGATCTCGTCGCCCGCCTGGAGCGGTAGCGAGTTGGCCAGAATGGCGAGGGCCTCCGTTGCGTTCGAGACCAGCGTCACGTCGTCGGGCGTCGAGCCCAGCAGGCGCGCCAAGGATTCGCGGCACGATCGCTCGACGGCGAAAAAGCGGCGGCGGCCGGGCGTCCCGGTCGCTTTGTCGCGATGGTAATCGTCCAGCGCCTGTTCCGCCCCCGGCGCAGGCAGGCCTTCCGCCGCGGTGTCCAGATAGGTCACCTGACCCGCGCGCGGAAAGAGATGTCTGTATGAGGATTCCATGGCCTACTCGAAGCGCACCATCATTTCGCGATAGAACTGTTCGGCTTGCTCCACCTGCCCGCAGCCCACCCACTCCACCGCCGCGTGGGCCTGATCGATCGAGCCGGGGCCGAACAACAGGCTCGGCACGCCGATATGCGAAAGCTTGCTCGCATCGCTGCCGTACGGGACGCCGCTCGGTTCATCAGGCAGGCCGAGGTCGCGCAGAATGGAGGAGCCGAGCCGCGCAATCGGCGAGTCGGGCGCGGTCTCGAGCGGACCGTCCACGAGCATCGGCGGATCCATTACGCAATCAATTGCCGGGTCTTCGGCGGCCAACCGGTCGAGCATCGCCTGATAGTCAGCGAGTACGGCGTCCGGGCGCTCACCTGGAATCAAACGGCGGTCGATCTCGATCTCGCACGTGTCCGGCACGAAATTCACTTGCACGCCGCCGCGGATCACGCCGACGTTGGCCGTGCCCGGTCCGACGAGAGGATGCCGGTTGCGGCTCAGCCTTTCGGCGTCGGCTTCGATCGCGGCCACGATCTTCGCCATGTGCGAAATCGCATTCACCCCCAGATGAGGCTTGGAGCTGTGAGCCGCCTTGCCGCGGGTGCGAATCACCCAGCGAAGCACGCCCTTGTGGGCCACCACCAACCGGTTCTCCGTCGGCTCGGCGACCACGGCGCCGTGCGCCACCAGGCCCTCGCAGAGTTTCAGCACTCCCTTGAAGGAGAACTCTTCGTCGGCGGCGGCCGCCACCCAGATCTCGGCGGGCGGGGTGATGCCGTCGTGCTTCAACGAGACGATCGCGTGCATCATCCCCGCCAGCCCGGCTTTGGTGTCGCACGAACCGCGCCCGTACATCCTGCCGTTCGCCACCACGGGCTCAAAGGGCGGAATGGTCATGCCATTGATCGACGCCGTATCGACATGCGCCTCAAACACCAGGCGCCGTTCGGTCCTTCCCGGGAGAACGGCGATGACGTTGGGCCGGCCAGGCAGCACCTCCTGCCGCCGGGTGGCGATGCCGTGGCCGCGGAAGAACTCCTCGGTCCAGGCGTTGATCTCCGCCTCCGGCCGCCCATTGTCGTAGGACGGATTGATGCTGTTGATGCTCACCAGCTTGGCAAGCGTTTCCAGAACCGGGCTCATCGCCACCCCCTGATCTCGACATCACTGCCTGAATAGTCAGACTCCATCAGCGCCAGCGCCACCTGCACGGCGCGGCGCGAGTCCTCCGGCCGCAGTACGGTCGAAGGCTTGCCGTCGACGATGCATTCGCAGAAATGAGCGAGTTCGTCGCGCAGGGAGCCGCGCGCGCCTCCCCGCACGCGAGGATCGTAGAACAGATCGGGCGCCTCATATCCGCTCTCCCGCCAGTAGCTCAACGCGCCGGGATATAGGTGAAGATCCGCGATGGCCTCGGTTCCCACCAGTTGGAAGGAATCGTTCAGCATGATGCCGGCGGCCTTGGGGATCATCCAGATCGTCTCCACCACCCCGAGGGCGCCGCCCTCGAATTCGATCACGCCGAAGAACGTATCGGAGTGCTTGCCGCCGGTGGCCCGCCTCCCGTAGCCCCGGACCTTGGTCACAGGTTGGCCGGTGTACCACAGCATCAGGTCGATGTCGTGGATGCTATTCTCCACCGCTGGATGCGTGCGGCCGTACATTGGCAGCAAGGCCTTGGTGCGGTTCCGGCGGGCGTGCATCGACACGATGCGCCCCAACCGTCCCGCCTCGAGTTCGTCTTTGACCATCGCGTACTTGGTCTCGAAGCGCAGAAGGTGGCCGGGCATCAGGATCCTGCCCGCGCCCTGCGCGGCGTCGATCATCGTGTCGCAGTCGGCCAGGTTGGTGGCGAGCGGCTTTTCGCAGAACACATGTTTGCCGGCCGCGAGAGCCTTGAGCACGGGTTCCAGATGGTCGTCTTCCGGAGTAACGACGTCGATCGCGTCGACGGCAAGCGAGCAGATCTCGTCCAGGCTGCCGCACACTTTCGGGACGCCGAAGTCCCTCGCGCGCTGCTCGGCCCGCGCGCGGTCGATATCGAACAGCGCTACGACCTCCGCCTCACGGACCGCCCCGTATGCCTGCAAGTGGCTTTCGCCGAACAATCCACATCCGATTAGACCGATCTTTGCTTTCGCCATGGAGTTGTGATCCGAGGACCGCCGACAAGCGGCCTGAACCGGAAGGCTATCACGTCAGGAGCCGTGAAACAACGAGATCCACCTTGTCGCGTCCAGGGCAGTTTACTCTTAAGAAGAAATGCAGACCGGAGCGAGAGCGTGATGTCGAGCCGTTACCTTGAATTCGTGATCGAGCAGTTGTCCTCATTGGGAGAGATTACGTCGCGCGCGATGTTCGGCGGGCACTGCCTCTACTGCCATGGCGTGGTCTTCGCGTTGGTCGCGGACGATGAGTTGTATCTCAAAGTAGACGACGTCAACCGCCCGGAGTTCGAGGCGGCGGGGTTCAAGCCGTTCAGGCCCTTTCCCGACCAGGACGTCGTGATGCAGTATTACCCGGCGCCGGCCGAGATGTTCGACAGCGAAGCCGGGCTTGCACGCTGGGCCGGCGGCGCCATCGAGGCGGGACGAAGAAAGGCAGACCGCAAGCGGGCGCGAAAGAAAGCAGGCGGGCGCGCGCCGTCAACTCGTGCACAATAGAAAAGAACAACGAACATGAGCACTCACGACAGGATTGCGCTGGTAACCGGCGCCGGCAGCGGCATCGGCCGCGCGACTGCCCTGACTCTGCAGGCGGCGGGCTATTCGGTAGTCCTGGCAGGCCGCCGCGCCGAAGAACTGGAGAAGACCGCGGCCGCCGCCGCGCCGCAGGGCGGCAGGATGCTCGCAGTCCCCACCGACGTTGCGCAGCCGGACTCCGTGCGAGCCCTGTTCGAGCAAACGAAGGAGACGTTCGGACGGCTCGACGTGCTCTTCAACAACGCGGGAATCGGCGCGCCGCCCGTCCCGATGGAAGACCTCAGCTACGAGAAGTGGAGCGCCGTGGTGGCGGTGAACCTGACCGGGGCCTTCCTGTGCGCGCAGGAAGCGATCAAGATCATGAAGGCGCAGGAGCCGCGCGGCGGGAGGATCATCAACAACGGCTCGATCTCGGCCCACGCCCCGCGGCCAAACTCCGCGCCCTACACAGCGACCAAACACGCGATGACGGGCCTGACCAAGTCGATCGCGCTCGACGGGCGCAAGCACGACATCACGTGCGGGCAGATCGATATCGGGAATGCAGCCACCGAGATGACCGAGCGTATGACGGGGGGCGTTCCTCAAGCCAACGGCACGATGATGGTGGAGCCGCGCATGGGCGTGCAGCATGTGGCCGACGCCGTGCTGTACATGGCGAACCTGCCGCTCGATGCCAACGTACTGTTCATGACGGTGATGGCGACGAAGATGCCGCTGGTCGGCCGCGGGTGAGTTCGGTGCGGGAAATCATGAGCCTCTTTGTGTGGCTATGGATCTCGTGGGCGCTTCTCCAGCGGTCGATCGACCCGGAGCATTTCCTGAACGCGTTCAATGCGGTCACAGTGGTGTGGTTCGTCTCGGCGACGGCGTGGGCGTCCACACGCCCGAGGTCTGGTTGATCTGGTGCCGGAGGGGTGGTGGCCGGCAGTCCTGCCTGTCGAGCGGCGAGAATGCATAAAGGTTATATAATGCCGGGATCAGGTAGGGAACCGGCGGAGATCATGAGCAGCGCTGGTGCGACCGGTTTAGGTGTATTGCGGCTGACCGGCAAGGGAGAACCTCTCGCGGCTGTTTGCGACCTCTCGACCGTTCACGAAGATGGAATCCGGGGATGAAAGGAGTCTTTGCTATGCGCTACGCATCGCTGGTTTTGCTTTTCGTCACTGCGGGTCTGGCAGCCGACTTCACGGTTCCGGGGGTGGTCAATGCGACCGAAGAGCCGGGCGGACACTTCGCGACGGAACTTCGTGTAACCAACCGCGATGTTGCGCCGGCCCTGGTGCGGTTTCGTTTCCACGCACTGGATGGCGTCTCTTCGGAAGAAGCGTCGAGCGAGGTGGGCCCGGGCCAAACTCTTACGTGGCGGAACCTGCTCCGCGAGGCCTGGGGATTGGAAGATGTTGCCGGGGCAGTGACGCTCACTGCAGATCGCGCAGTGCAGGTCTGGGCCGCGAAGTACACCGACGAGCGAGAAGGTGTATTAAAGGTGGATCTGCCCGTTGTCGAGGCCTCCAACCGAATCGGCCCCGGGCGAACCGGCGATCTGTTGTGGCTGTCACACTCGGCGAATCAGAACACGCGGATCTGGGTGGCGTTCGGCTCGAAGGGCGGGAGCGCCGACCTGGTGATCTTCGACGCCGCGGGTGGGGAAGTCGCCCGGAAGGCAATCGGCGGCGAAGCACGGGTCTATCGGATCGCATTGGCCGACCTGCTGGCCGCCGACCTGCCGGTCGCGCGGGCGCAACTCCATGTCGCTTCGGGGGACGCCGCAGCTTTCGGTGAGGTCACCGATCTTTCCACGAGCGACCGGATGGGCGCTGAAGCCGCCGATTTGAGCCGCCACGGATCGACCGCCCTAACGGTGCATCCGGTGCTGCGGCGCGGATCGCCGGCGGGGGGCGTACTTCGGTCTGACCTCCGGCTGTTCAATCCGTGGGCGCGCGAAGCGGCGATCAGTCTTACATGGGGCGGCCGGACTCAACGCATGACGCTGGCGGCGAAGGAACTGCGCGAGATCCGCGACCCGGTGAACGCCCTCTTCGAAACGCCAGATGGAGTGGGCGCCCTGGCGATCGCCACAACACGGCCCGTCATTGCGCTGGCGAGGACGGCTGCCGTGCCTGACTACGATTCGGACGCGATGTCCGGCGAGATTCACTTCGCCGAGATTACCAGCGAGGCCGTGTCGACCGGGGAAGTCGCGCTGGCGATCGGACTCCCGCGCGCCACGTCGGACGTTCTGCTCTCCTCCCGGCCGTTCGGGCGAAGTGCCCGCGCCGATGTTACGCTGCGCGACGCAGATGGACAGGCCATCGGGGCGCTGCCTGGAGGCATCGTGTTGGAATCGAGCGCACGAGTCGATTCGCTGGCCGAGTGGATGAACGGTCTGACACCGCCGCCTGGGGCGGCGATCGCAGTCAATCCGTTCGAAGGCGCTTTGCGTTCCGCCATCCTGGCCATCGACGCAAGCGGCGATCCCTCACACCAGTCGCCGGAACTGGTGACTCCGGCCGGAGAATGCCTTCCGCCAGCGATCGTCAGCTTCCACGCCTCGACACGCACACTCACGTCGTCGGGACCCGTGACGCTAACCTGGAGTACGGAAGGAGCCGATCAGGTGACGCTTTCCTCGGGCCCGGGCAGCGTGGCCGCTTCGGGTTCGGTGGAATTGCGTCCGACTGCGCCGACGACGTACACTCTGCGGGCGGAGAACGCGTGCGGCGCCGAATCGGAAGCAATCGCGGTCAGTGTTGGACCGCCGGTCTTACGAAGCGCAGCGGCGGGTGGATCGAGCGGGTCTGCCTCCGGAAGTCCGGGCCAGATCCTGGTGCTTCGCTTCGACAACTTGAGCGATCCTTCAGGGATCGAGATGCTGGTGTTCCGCGCAGGGAACGGATCGGAGCGGCCCGTCGAAGTGATCAACTACGTCGAGTCGGGTGAGGTCTACGCGCGCGTACCCTACTGGTTCGACCCCAACCTGCCGAGCGGATATCGCACGGGCCAGTTTACGGTGAGCGCGCTGCTGATAAACGGCGCGCGGGCGGGATCGCTGCCCTTTACGATCACGCCGCTCACCTACACGGGCGACCCCGTGGCCGGATTCCGGGCCCTGCTGGACACCTTGGCAGCGGATATTCGGGAGGCGATCGCCGGGGTACGGGAGGTGGCCCCGAATCTGGCCAGCGAGCAAACCGTGCAGGCGGGACTGCAGGAAACACAGCTTCGCCGGATGACGGAGGAGATCGCCACCCGGGGTTCCTCGACGCTGCTCTATGGCGCGGTGACCGCGGCCTCGTCCACGTCGGTTTCGACGCCGATCACACGGCAGCATCTGGCTGACTTGCTGGCGTTCAACCGGAACGTCGCTGAAGCATCGGAGTTTCTGCTGGGCGTGACCAACCTGGCGCGCGAGCGATCGGCGGCCGTGAATCGCGAGGGCGGCGGCGAACGCCAGGCCAGCGTCTGCATCGCCTTCCGGGAGCCTCTCATTTTCGCGTGCAAGAATCTGAAGACCAAGGACCGGATCGCGGCAGCCGCGGAAGACGCAATCACCGATTTCTTCACCGCCGAAGGCGCGCCCCAGGGCACGCAGCAGCAAATTGAATCGTGGATCCGTGATCTGTTGGCAAAGACCACTTTCGGCGCGGCTCTCAAACGGATTCAGGCCTGGCTGACGCCGGTCGACGTGATGTGCCTTATCTTCCCGATACGCCTCGAGAACTTTACGGTCGACCCGAAGTTCATCAAGAATTCAAAGTACCTGAGCGACGCGACGCCGGTCCGGATCCGCGCGCTGCTCAAGCCCGAGACCGACGCTTCGCACGTCGCCGACTGGATTGAAGCGAAGGAAGCCGAATCCTATCGCAAGAAGCTCAAGTTGAAGGGCCTCACCGGAGATCTCGCGGAAACCTTCATTCGCTCGTTTCTCAATGCTACGAATCATGGGTTCGACGAGCAGATTGCGACGCTGATCCAGAAGGCGGGAAACCCCGCGCCTTCGCGACTGCTTCAGGTGGGCGATTGCGATTTGAGCAGTGTGCACCCTAAGCCCGTGAAGAAGAATCGACCAAGGGTCCGGCTGATCGAGATTGTCGATGATCTGTATCGCTTTCTGGGTACGGCCCCCGGTCCCGAAACACTCTGTATCGTGCCGAAATGGGAGAACTTCCTATTCCGTGACAATGTGGAGGCGTTGCGTCATCGGGCGAATAATTCCAACTGCCCATATATCGGTAGCGTGGGCTCGAAACAGGGGGCATTCCGAGCCGCGGACGTAGCGCCACCGAGAATCGTCTACTCCGATGAAGTCGACGTCGGCGAGCGGAAGAAACAAGCCATTCTGACCGCGAAGGACGCGCTGGCGGGTATTCGCGTCCAATCCACGGCGTATAGAACGATCCACGAGATCAACGTCACCGACGGCTCGCCGGTACGGGTGAGCGCTTCCAGCGGACTTTCCTCGGCGAACGGGACCGTACGCAAGACCGGACCCGCGCGATGGGAGGCGGATTTGAATGCGACCGCGCTCGCTGTGCCCAACAGCACTCGCGGTGTTACAAGTTACACCGGCACGATCAACTTCAAGGTGCTATTCGAGAACCCGGAGAATCGCGATAACACGCAGCGTTTCCGGATGACCGCCAGCGGCCAGGGCGGGCAGAACTGCCGTTTCACCCTGCACCTTGCCGCGGGAACCCAATTGACGGGGGGCACCGGATTCGGGCCAGCCAGTTATTCGCTGGACCGGCGGGGAGAAACCTTCGGGTATTTCGAGGCCAACGTCTGGAACTCGGTCAATACGGCCGGTGAGTCGGCGAATTGCTCTGCGCGGCTCACTGCCGAACTGCTGGACAAATAGGAAGGGCGTTTCTGCCCGCGCGGCTTTAGAGCGAAAGCGATGCCAGCAATGACGATGAACCGGAGATCATTCCTGCTAGGCGCCGCCGCACCGGTTCTGTCGCGGGCGCAAACCGGCCGGACGCCGGAGCGTCCGCCGAATATCCTGCTCATCCTGTTCGATAAGTGCCGCACCGACGCTATCGGGGCTTACGGGCGCAAGGACGTTCACACCCCGAACCTGGACTGGCTCGCCGCCGGCGGCGTCCGTTTCAACAACTGTTACACTCCCCAGGCGCTGTGCGGTCCGGCGCGCGCCTCGATTCTCACGGGGTTGTATCCGCACTCTCACGGGCTGCGTAAGAACGTTTACCCGGCCGTGCTGGGCCGCAGCAACACGGTGTATCAGGAGCCGATATCAAATCCCTTCCACGACCCGCGGTTCCGGCTCTGGGACAACTTCGCCTTTCTGCTCCACAATGCAGGCTACGAGACCGGGCACATCGGGAAGTGGCACCTGGGGCCGGGAAACCCCGGGTTCTTCGACACCTGGAAGTCCTTCAACTCCCAACTGGCGCACTGGGTCGGCAAGCCGCACGAATCGCCTTACCGTCCCGACGTTCACACGGCGCAGGCCGTAGAGTTCATCGGGCAAAACGCCCGCCAGCCCTTCTTTCTTTATCAGTCGTACTACTCACCGCATGAGCCCCTCGATCCTCCGAAGGAGTTCCTGGCGCGATACCCGAACGTGGAGAACGCCGGCTACTATGCCTCGGTCGCCAATCTGGATTGGAACGTCGGCCGGATGCTGGACGCGCTACGCAAACACCAGATCCTCGATCGCACGCTCGTCATTGTCACGGCGGATCACAGCCGCACGTGGAAGGACCGACCCGGCTCGGCGGAAGGAATGTGCGTACCGTACGATGACTCCTCGGCCATCCCGTTGATCCTGCGCCATCCCGGCCTGCTGCCCGAAGGCCGGGTGTGGCAGTCCGGAGTGAGCCTGGTGGACCTGGCGCCGACGATCCTCGATGCCGCGGGCGTCGCCCGCTACTCGCTCGAGATGGCGAGGCTGATTGGGTCCCATCGTCCTCCCGAGCAAGGGCACAGCCTCCTTGCCGAGGTCCGCTCCGGACGCGACGCATGGAGCCGTCCGGTGGTGCTTCAGAATATTTCGCAGGCGGCCTACCTCGGCTCGAACTTCGAAGATCGCGCGATTCGCAAGGGGAGGTGGAAGCTGGCGCTTCGCAAGTTCGACGTGTTCCCCTCCCGGCGTTTCAACGAACTGTTCGACATGGAGACCGATCCCGAGGAGGGCGCGAACCTGTACCACCGGCCTGAATCTCGGGCGGTGACCACGGAACTGGCGGGAGTCCTGAGAAAGTGGGGGGAGCAATTCGGGGACCCGTTGTCCGTGGAACTCGCTCAGCGCGCCGTGGCTGAACTCTCCCAGACGCCGGCCCGGGAGTGAACACACGCCTTCGCGAGTTCCCGCTCAGCGACGGCGATGCCGATGATGACGGGCGGAGACCGGCGCCACCCTCTAGCCTGAATTTCTCATCGTAGACTGAAACAAAATCGCCCGAATGTGTTCTAAGTAATTGTGGGCCTCATCGTTACGCCGCTACCAAAACCAACCGCGCCGGAAACAGTCTGTTCTCCCGCTCCCCTGTCGTTCGGCGACCTCGGAGGGC
>JBJXGR010000292.1:0-8494 GCA_046160045.1 Bryobacteraceae bacterium | reverse complement strand
ACTGTGCAAGTCTGAGGCGAGAGTTTTCAGGAGAGCCGGACGCGGGAAATCTGCACCTCCGGTTCGACGAGGGGAGAGGGGCCGCAGTTCAGGCTGTCGCTTCCTCTCCTACTCTACGGCCTCGGTTGGCGGTGAAGGTGGTTCGGGATCAGGCGGCCTGAAGCGAGCCTTCGAGCGCTTTCAACCGCAGGTGCAGCCGCGACTTATAGCGGGCCGCCGTATTGCGCTTGATGATGCCCACCTTGGCCGAGCGATCCACCAGGGAGAAAGTCTTCGGCAGCAGGGACTGGGCTAGTGTGACATCCTTGGACACCAACGCCCGGCGCATGGCGCGGATCTGGTGACGCAATCGCGTCTTGCTGCGCCGGTTCACCACCGTCCGCCTTTCTGTCTGCCGGATCCGCTTGAGCGCGGAAATCGTATTCGCCATCTTTCAGTTCAATCCTTCAATAAACTCAGTCACTCAGGATACCGCAGAATCGGGAGACGGGTCAAACCGCCTATTGGACGCGGGCCCGGTAGCGCTCGTTGTCGACGAGGCCGTCGAAGATCGCCAGCACCTGCTTCCGGTAGTGGTAGACGCGCTGGATGGCGTCGGCGAAGTTGCCCTGGAAGTCGCGGTCCTTCAACCACTTCTCGTAGGTCGACTGGGGGACGTCAATGTCCCTGCGCAGGGTCTCGACGGAGTGGCCGCGCAGGAACAGCCCATAGAAGAAGGCCGCCTCCCGCTGCGGGGCCAGAGGATCGGAATCGTCTCGCACCATCATGGCGATGCCGTCAAAAACGTCAGTATAAACAGGGTTGGGGGGCTGCGGCAAGAGCTTCTGGTGACGAAAATTCACTTACAGCCAACCAATTGACAAGTCTCGGGTTATCTCCTTACCCTCAATAGCGGATGCCTCAGCTGATTTCGAGTCCCATGCGAATTGCGGCCGACGGAACCAAGCCTAAGAGCATAGACGAATACGTCGGACGGGTGAATACGTTGACGTCTGTGACCAGTATCGCGCACATGCGGAGCCCCGCGGGGTGGATCGAGCCCGGCCAACAGCCCGAGTTCGACGAATACACGCTGGTGCTTGCCGGGACCTTGCGGGTGGAGCATCGCGGCGGAACGATGGATGTCGAGGCAGGGCAGGCGGTGGTGGCGACCAAGGGCGAGTGGGTGCGCTACTCTACGCCCGAAGGAGCCGAGTACATCGCCGTCTGCCTGCCGGCGTTTTCCATGGGAACCGTTCACCGGGATTCCGACTGAGGGCGGCCGGGAGCCTCGAAGTAAGGTTCCAACTGAATGTAGTTGACCATCAGCTCCTGGCGGTCGGGGCCCCCGGACGAGCCCTCCGAAGTCCAGTCCGAGATCTTCAGTTTGGCCGTCGCCTGGGTGGCGCGGAACATCTGCCGGTGATGGTTGACCCAGACTTGGCCCTCCGGGAAGGGGAGTTGCGGGTGCGTGAACCCGTTCCTGACGGCTACGGAATGGTAACTGCCCGCCGAAACGGCCTCGGCGCCCTCAACCGTGAGGGAGACTGCGTGCCGCTTCTCCAAGGAGCGGCCGTTCCGGATATCGTCAAAGTCGGCCGTAATCATCTGGGCGGAGTAGAGATGGCCGGGCACGAGGTTCCTGACCTGCTGGGTGACCACGTTGGGCCGGCCGGGCTGGCGCTTCATCCAGAGGTAGGCGTTGCCGCTGGGGTCGTCCGGCTCCACGCCACGCTGCCAATAGCGGTTCTGGGCGCGGGCGTATCTCTCCAGATAGCCGGTGCGGATGCTGCCGGCGGCGGCGCTGGCGGCGGTCCAACCGGTAAGCCCGTCAACGAAGTCGGGGTTAGCGATGTGGTCGAGGCGGTATTTCCAGCCGTACCGGCCGCTGAGCAGGTCGGAGGCCCCATCGATGCAGTAGTGACGATAAAGCGCGCTCTCCCATCGGAGAATCTCTTCGGTGGCCCCTCCCGAGTACCACCAATGCACGCCAAAGAGCCCGTCAAACTCCGGATGGGTCGCCAGATATTGCATCTGCATATCCATCCAGACCTTGTAGTTGACGTCGGGCTGGACATTGAGCTCAGGGCCGCTCATGAAGATCCCGAGCACCATCACCAGGTGCCGGAGCAATCCCGGAAACGCGGCCTTCCATTTGACGATCTCGCCGCCGAGGATCCGGTCCATGTAGGTCCGGCCTTCCGCCTCGGTCGGCATTTCGTGGTGGTAGCGCTCCCAGGCCATGTAGAACCCGGCTTCGATGACGGTGCGCACGAGTTCTCGCGCCTCCGGCCGGATGTACATGCCGGGGCCGCCGGTGTAGGCGTAGAATGCCTTTCCCGTGCCCTTCATCCGGTCGCCAAGGCGCCGCATGCCGTCGATCCATGCCGGATAAAGAGGGTGCTGGCGGCCGGAGAACTCGTCGGCGATGAAGCCGGCCAGGCGAGGATCCCGGAAGCCGGCGTTGTTGGACCACAGGTCGAAGGCTTTCAGCCCGGTCAGATCTTTATCGTGGGGCAGTCCGCCGTAGGCAATGAACTTGCGGCCGCTCCGGGTCCATTCGCCGATCTCGGCCTCGATACCCGCGGCGGGGTTGCCCGCCACAGTGTTCACCGTGGAGAGCACGTTGGCTTTCAGCCAGTCCCAACTGAAGCGTCCCTGCGCGGGGATACGCGGCTCATTCGGGTAACGGACGAAATGGGTTTCCGGCATGGCCCGCACGATCAGAGGTCCGACGGCGGGAGCGCCGGTCCGCGTGATCTGGAGAGTGCAGGGGCCTTCGGGAAGCAGCCGCATGGTCTCGGCGACCGGGCCGCTTCCGGGCGTCACCTCCAGCAGGACTTTCCCGCCCGACGTCAGCGCCACCTTCTCGTTCATGCGAACGTCCGCGCGGAGGGAGAGGAACACCCATCCGCTCCGGGGATTCGTGAACCGCAGGGTCGCGGCAGGGGAGAGGCTATCAACGCGCAACAGTTCCGTGACGAGATTGTTGAGACGCACGGAGGCGAATGAGGCCGCTGTTATTGCGAACAGCAAGCCGAGGAGTCTCAGGCACCGTTGAGGCTGGTCCATGTGCTGAGCATAGCTCCGGGCGTTGTCGAAAGCACGGAGGGGACTGGACAGGGTTGGACAGGGGGGAACGGACGAGGAAGGTGCGAGGCGAGGCGGATCTTCGATCCGCATGGGCGGTCGGAGGCCGGTGTGGGCGCGCGTTACCACGCCCTGATGTGAGGCGGTCCGTCTGGACCCTTGAGACGACTAAGCCGCTCGGTGCCTGGCACCGCGAAAGTGTGCCGGAATGAACCAAATGGCGACGCTGGCATATCCGGCTGCGCGAGGCCTGGCACCGCCATGGCGAGCGTTGGCTTGGCCTGACTTTAGCCCCAGGGTCGAGACATGTTTCGACTTGGCCGGGCTGCGCCCAGGCTAGCCCAAAAAATGCGTCAGCAGGAAATTCTGCATCCGGCGGTCTGGCCCACCCGATGATGGGAAGAGCAATTGGGGGAAGCGCCTGCGACCGGGAAAGGCGGGTCGACCGCCCAAGCCGGCAGAGGCTGACGCCGGATCGGGAAGTGGCGCCGGACAGGCGTCGTTGTTCGATGCGGGCTGAGCCAACTGGACCCGCGTAGTACCGCTTGGCGGACGTAGGGTGTTTTGTTTGTTGGTGGTAAGTAATCAATCGTCTAGGTACCAATGGTATAGGTATGTTACTCTCGCCTGGTCGAGCTCTGAAGTAATACTACCTACCAGAGTAAATGACTGGCGGAGAGCGATTCTTCCGCCTTCAATACGAGGGCACTGCGGCAAAGGATGGGCCGAACCGGTCCGCTTCTCGCCGTTGCTGCCGGAGCACCTGAAGTTCGATGGTAATCGGCTTCAGGAACACGAACCGGGACCGGCGTGCGTTATCTTTCAGTCGAGAACGGAGCTGATTCCCATGGAACTCCATGTGTGCTCAGACCTCGTCGCCGCCGTCCAGTGGCAAGAAGCCGACGGGCGGATTGAGGGAATCGAAGTTAGTCTGGAGGCTGTTTCAGCATCAAGAGTCTGCTTGCGAACTGACCGCCCGATTCTGGAACACACGCGGCTGCGGTTGCTCTGCCCCAGCGGCGAATCCCAGCGTGAGTTCTTGGGCGACGTAACGAGATGCCGTTTCCACGCAGGGGCTGGCTACTCTATAGAAACTCAGTTGCGACTCTTCAATGAGTGGCCTCGGACACAGTTTTTACTCAGACGCGTTGCGGATATCGGTGGGCTTCCGGACCGGGCGAAGGGGGAGAATGGCGCCCCCGGGAACAGGTGCTGCGCAGGGACCTGTTCGTGGGAGGTGAGATCGCGAGCAGTCGAAGGGCGAACCGGGGCCGTCCAACGCGTTTCCCGCTTTCCGTCATCGATAGTTGAATCGAGTCAACCACTTGCACACGACGGACAACGCGGATACTGGCGACCGTGTCCCTGGTTTCCAAGGCCCTGCACGATCGCAAGGTCGAGCGTGGGCATGCCAATCGCGCCACGCTGACGCAAAGGGGTTGATGTCACTGATCTCCCAAATCCGATTAGTATTGTCAATACAAGATTCATGACTGCTCGGTTGGCCACATATAGCATTTGAGTCAGATAAAGCATATACTGGCCTTGGGAGGATGACCGTGCCCCAGCTACGAAAGGAAGAGACCCAAGTACCGCTGGCGGTCTCAGAGACCGACCAGAAACAGGTGCTGGAACTCTATCAAAAGATTCAGCGAAGCCGAGCGAAGCTGGTCGGCCCGGATGGCAGGACGCGAAGCCTGCCGGTCTCCCTCTACGAGTTCCTCGTGAAGCTGATCGCGGATCTGTGCGAGGGCCAGTCGGTCGCCATCGTCCAGAACGACGCGCAGCTCACCACGGTGGAGGGCGCGCGGATGCTCGGCGTCTCGCGGCAGTTCCTCATCAAACTTCTGGAGCGCGGCGACATTCCCCACCACATGGTTGGGACGCACCGGCGCATCTACGTCCGCGATCTCCTGGCGTACAAGGCCAAACGGGATTCCAGCCGGCGCAAGATCCTCGATGACCTGACTCGGGCCGAAGCCGAGGATGGCCTCTACGATCTGGAGCCGCCGGATGATCGCACAGAGTAATCAGTACATCGCGGTTCTCGACACCTGCGTGCTGGCGCCCATGCCGCTGTGCGACACACTGCTGCGCCTCGCAGAGGATCCGGCGTTCTACATTCCGAAGTGGTCCGCCGACATTATGCGCGAGCTTCGATCCACACTGCAGCGTATGGGCTACACGCCGACGCAGGCGGAGCGGCGGATCGTCGCCATGGAATCCGCATTCGAGGATGCCAGCGTCACCGGCTACGAGTGCCTCGTTGGAGCGATGACCAACGACCCGAAGGACCGCCACGCCCTCGCGGCCGCGGTGCGTTGTGGCGCGCACGCCATCATCACGCACAACGTGAAACACTTCCGGCCGGAAGCGGCAGAGCCGTACGATCTCGACGTGCTGACGCCAGATGACTTCCTGGTGCACCAGTTCCACTTGAACAACGAACTGCTGATAGCAAAGTTGGCCGCTCAGGCAACCGCGCGGAAGATCTCGATTGACGGTCTTCTCGACGGGCTTCGGCGTTCCGCGCCGAACTGCGTCGATCTGATCCGCGCAGGTGGGTGAGCTTGACCGCGGCTCCACGCGGCATTACCCTCTTCGGTGTTTCAAGGGCTTTTTAAACTGATGCACATAATAAGAGGACGGTCATGGCATGCTCTGCAGAGATCAGCCGAGGCAACCCCACCTGTTTTGTTTTTCTTCTTGACTTGACCAATCCGGATCGATGGCAGACCAGTTTGGAAGCGAGCACTCCCAACGGAATGGCTTGGCTGGCAAGCAACCGGGGAGAAACCGGGAAGCCTGGAGGGGAACCGGGTCTCCACATGGAAACCAGGGACATTCATGTGCGACTGTGTGGGCGTCGTTTCTCGTGTGCACGTGGTTGGTTGGATTCCAGTGTCGTTGATGGAAAGCGGAAACGCGTTGGACGGCCCGGGTTCTCCCGGGTTCTCCTGGAGGCTGTTTCAGCATCAAGAGTCTGCTTGCGAACTGACCGCCCGATTCTGGAACACACGCGGCTGCGGTTGCTCTGCCCCAGCGGCGAATCCCAGCGTGAGTTCTTGGGCGAAGTAACGAGATGCCGTTTCCACGCAGGGGCTGGCTACTCTATAGAAACTCAGTTGCGACTCTTCAATGAGTGGCCTCGGACACAGGATTTACTCAGACGCGTTGCGGAGATCGGTGGGCTTCCGGACCGGGCGAAGGGGGAGAATGGCGCCCCCGGGAACCGGTGCTGCGCAGGGACCTGTTCGTGGGAGGTGAGATCGCGAGCAGTCGAGTGGGAGGTGCCGCTGGCAGAGCGTGCTCGTGCTGCGGGTCGGGAGGCCGCGAATTTCTGTGGAGGCATGGACGAAGCGATGTTGGAGGCGTGCTTTTCAAGCTTGTTTTTGGGGATTCCCCCGACCTGCCGGCTATTCAGGGAATTCTCGGTAGCTTACCGGGTACAACAGGCGGAGACGGAGACGATTGTCGGCGACTGATGGCACGACGTAATGGGATCGAACCCGTTACAGTGTGACCCGGTTTCCCACCCGACCCGGTCTCCCCATGGCGTCATCTGTCAACGAGAACCGGAAGCGGCATCCGAGGCCGTAGAGTAAACACACTGGGCTCATAGCGATTCAGAACGAGCCGTATGTGTGGGGGTGGCTGCGCATATCACTGCCGCCGCTCCCGGTGGTCGTCGATATGACCTCTCCCGCTCTGCCGTACAGCGAAGGGCCCTTGGGAATGTGGAAACGCCCAGCTGAGCGCCTGCCCTTGGGAGAACCGGTCACATGGAAATCAGGGACATTGCGACTGTGTGGGCGTCGTTGCTCGTGTGCAAGTGGTTGATAGGATTCCAGTGCCGTTGTCGGAAAGCGGAAACGCGTTGGACGGCCCGGGGTCTCCCGGGTTCTCCGCCGCTTCTCCTTTTTGCGCCGCCACTCCCGGACCGGCGCGCCGCGGGAGGACGTCGTGTGAAAGCCCGAGTCGATGCAGCATGCCAAGACCGGCAGTGTGATGCCGCGCTCATGTGGCCAAGGCTGCGCGAGCAATTCGTCGAGAGATCGCCACCGCCACACGCCCGGGCGTACTGCGCCTGGGTCATCAGGATGGGGTTTTCGTTCGTGGGTTCAACTCCCGCTGCTATACTCAAAGAGACGAGGTGAGACCGGTGGCCAAAGTGAATCTCAAGCATCCCGAGGCTGAGGCGCATAGCCGGCCCGCGTCCGTCCCGTATGCCGCGTCCGGGCATCCATCCATCGAACAACTCATGGCTGAGCAGGGCACGGGGCCTATCACTGACGTGTCCGTGCTTCACGGGAACTTCTGGCCGGAAGAAGAGTCCGTCGAAGAATTCGTGGCGACGATCCGCGAATGGCGCGGTCACAAGCGAACTGACCCGTCCGCATGACCAAAGTCGTCGCCGATACGGACGTCGTTTCATACGTCTTCAAGAATCATCCTTTCGGCTCCCGTCTACGGTCTGGAACTTGCCGGTCACATCACGTTGATCTCGTTCATGACCGTCGCCGAGATTGAGCGATGGGTACTTCAGTACCGGTGGGGTGACCAACGAATTCAATTGATCCGCACCTTCCTCCAGCGGTTCACGGTGGTGCCGTCAAGTCCGGACCTCTGCCGCAAGTGGGCTGAGGTGATGGTGGCGGCACAAGCGGCCGGCCGCCGAATCGAGAGCGCCGACGCCTGGATCGCCGCCACCGCACTGCTGCACGACGCACCGCTGCTCACCAACAACAGGAACGACTATCTCGGCGTGGCGGACCTGACGCTGATCTCCCGCGCCCCGTAGCCCCCATCAACCTGTAAACCCGTTTTCATGCCTGCCACTGCGCAAAGCGTGCCATCGTTTCACCCGCCGCCCGGCTCGCGAAAAGGGTACCAACGCCGCCGGTCCCTGTGACGGGTTCGAGCCTGTGGGGGCTTGTGACCGGTTTTTCTCAAAAAGCGGTCCTTATACACGCGGGGCAGAGAATGTTTTTAGAAAAAGGCATCACAACCTGTCACGCGGCAAACCCGTCACACCTCTTCTCCCGAGGCGCCGCCTCGGGCCCGGAGGGCGATGCCGGCGTAGACCGTGCCGTGTCGCCGGTGTTCCTTCGCGAAGCCCCGATCCTTCAGCCGCCTGCAAAACAGTGTCTCCGGGAGAACCGGGAGAACCGGGGCCGTCCAATGCGTTTCCCGAACCCTGCGTCTGATCCGGAAATGGCAAAAGGCCGGCGTTCTGGACGGCGAGGCTGGTTGGAGACGGAGAAATGGCACGCCTGGATTCGCGCGTGGATTCCTACACGCGATGTCGAGGAGGACGCGTTCAGGGCCTAGCGAAGGACTTTTCGCACAAACACAAAACGCTGGCCGTCTGCCGTGACGTCGTACCTCGCGGTGCAGGGCGATTCGTCCGGGAAATTGCCGCGCA
>JBJXGR010000291.1:0-2626 GCA_046160045.1 Bryobacteraceae bacterium | reverse complement strand
CCCCGCCGCGTAGAGACCGGCCTGCGGACAAACTGGGTCGCCGCATGGTCGCCTGACGGAAAGTTCATTCTGGTGTCCGAGGTGGGGTTATACTGGCGATCGGATGATGCGGCCCCCTCCCTCTATGCGGTTCCCGCTGCCGGCGGCCGGGCCGCGCCCATCGCGACACCGGACGGCAAACCGGTTTCAACGTACAACATTCAGTGGGTAGACGATCGTTTTCTGATGTCCGTTCGCCACGGGACGGTGAGCGCCATCGAACAGTACCGCCTCCAAGCCGGAAGATGGACGCTCGAAGGACCTCCCAAACGGTTGGTTTCCTTTCCGGGCGCGTATCTGGCGTTCTCGGCGAACCCGGGCGGTCTGGTGGTTTTCTCCGCGATCACGGGAACGACGGATCTCTGGAGTCTCCCCGTCGATGCGGAGCGCGGCGTCGTCACCGGAAGCGCCAGGAGACTCACCAATGATGAGGCGACGGAGAGGGCGCCCACACTGTCGGCCGACGGAAGCAAGCTGGTGTACGCCTCGGATCGCAGCGGGAACCCCGACGTGTGGCTGCGGGAGACGCGGACCGGCAAGGAGAACCAAATCACCTCGACTCCAGAGAAGGTACTGCGCGCGGGAATCTCCTCCGATGGGGCCAAGATCGCCTACGAGGTGGAAGGGCAAGCCCACTCGATCTATGCGCGAGACCTATTGGGCGGAGAACCGAAGCTGGTATGCCGGGATTGCGCCAGACCGATCTGGACGCCGGATTCGCGGAGGGTCACGTTCTATGAGGGCATCCCAGTTCACTATTACAGCTTCGATTTTGCGAGCGGCGAACGCGCGGAAATCCTCTCCTCGTCTAAGTTCAACATCTCAACCCTCTGGTTCTCGAACGACGGCCGTTGGGTCTGTTTCACTGGGTCGCTCGCCGCGGGGAAGTACCGGGTATTTGTGGCGCCGGTGAAGGATGGAAAAGCGGCCGGAGAGGGCGAATGGATCCCCATCACCGAAACCGACACCGTCAATGCCCAGTGGTCGCCCGACGGCAATGTCTTATACTTCTTCAACCCTACCGAAACTAGATCGGAGATTGCGGCACAACCGCTCGACCCGGCGACCAAACGCCCCCGTGGAAAGGTCTTGACGGTCTTCACGCCGCCGGCCGGGCACTTTCTAGATCACATTTCGCTCTTTGTCGGACGGGACCAGTTGCTGATCTCCGTATGGGAGTGGAAGGGCAATCTGTGGAAGGTCGAAGTCGAGCCGTGATGGCAAGGCGGACGCCGGCCGGCTGAGCGCCAACGCTGATTCCTCGCCGGACTTCAGGCTGCCATTTGTCCGGCGGTCCTACAGTTGCGGTGCATGATCGAACCGAACCGCGGGTGTAAAGCCCGCGGGTTACGTTGGGCCCTCACCTCACCTCACTTCGGCATGCACGGCACCCGCGGGTTCACACCCGCGGTTCGGACTGGAAACGCGGTCAGACTTGACCTTTCCAAGCGGGCTGGCTTACCGTACGAGGAGTGACCATCCATCTCAAACCGGAAACCGAACAACTGGTGATGGAAGAGCTGCGGAGCGGGCATTTTCGCACCGTGGACGATCTGATTGTCGAGGGCGTTCAAGCATGGCGTCAGACCCATCCTGCCACGCCTACGAAGGCCCGCAAGAACTTCGCTCAGTTTCTGATGGAGTCGCCTTTGGCAGGTTCCGGCCTCAATCTCGAGCGGGATAGAGATACAGGCCGCGACATCGATCTATGAGCGGCTTCCTGCTCGACACGAACGTCATTTCCGAATTTGCTCGTCCCGACCGCACTCCGGAGCCGCGCGTGCGGCAGTGGCTGGAGACAGTTGATCCCTCCAGCCTCTACGCGAGCGTCCTCACCAGCGGCGAGATCCGAAAGGGCATCGAGCAACTCGCCGCCGGCAAGCGGCGTACGCAACTAGAGAACTGGCTGGACCACGATTTTCGCGACTGGTTCGAGAACAGACTTCTTGTCGTCGATGAAGCAATCGCAAACCGATGGGGCCTGCTGGCTGCCGAAGCGAAGCGCAAGGGAACGCCCTTGGCGATCATCGACGGTTTGCTCTCCGCCACCGCGCTGGTGCACAAGCTGACGGTCGTCACTCGAAACAGTCGCGACTTTGCCAATGCCGGAGCACCCGTGTTGAACCCGTGGGACGCCGCCTGATCGACGCCTGGGGACGGCCACATCGCGATTCCACTTTTTTCCACTCCAGATCCCAGCCCGCAGGATCGCCTGGCCTGACATCCCGATCGCCGCTTCCATTTTCCATGGTGGCTCTTGGGACCTGGCGGTGAGCCATGGTGAAACGCGATCCGCAGCTTGGCGAGGCGTGCCCAACCGAGGCCCGACCGCAAGGGAGGGCTTTCGCACAGCCCCGACCGTCTTCTCGTGGAACGGGGACGTTTCTTCTAGGGAATCCCAGCGGCCCGTGACACAATACGCTTGGCTGGGCAGGCGATATGAGCGACAACCGCTGGCAGCGGGTTGAGGACATCTTTCATCGGGCCGTCGCGCTTCCACCGGAGGCGCGAGCGGCCTTTCTCGACCAAGCCTGCGGCGCGGACCTGTCGCTTCGCCGGGAAGTGGAGTCGCTCCTGGCCCATGAGT
>JBJXGR010000290.1:0-9700 GCA_046160045.1 Bryobacteraceae bacterium | reverse complement strand
TCGATGTCGCGCGGGTGGACTGGCGCTACATAAGTGTGGAGCCCCAACGATTTCTCCTTGACCTCGATCACGAGTTCCACCTGTCCGTTCCGCTCCCGCGCCCCGAAATCGACCAGCGCGTGATCGTAGCGGGCCAGCTCAGCACATACACGGGCGAGACCGTCCACGCCCCTATGCTAGCTTGAAGTCGATGCCGGAAACGGGGCGCATCATTCGCGTCAAGCTGTCGAGCGAGGCGGCCGGATCAATCGCCTTGACGCAGGTGGTGATTCGCGAGATGCCGCTCACCGAGTTGGTGGGCGAGATCGTGGCCCAGACTGGCAAGGACGAAGCGCGCCTGCGCGAACTCCTGTCGCGGGGCACGGTGGTCAGCGGCGCCTCGCGGTTCCGCTGGCAAGGGTGGGAGGAGGATGCCGAGACCGTCCGGCGGTTGCTGGCGCCCTTTCCCGATCCGGATCCGGCGCGGCCGTTCTCGGCGGCGGCCTGCGTCCGGGCGATTCTCAGCGCCCCGGGACGCCAGATCGAGATCAGCCGGGAGGTCGGCGCGGCCCGCCGTCTGCTGCGCCGCCAATCGTTCTGGGATCGCCTCGTCGAACTGGAGGGCAACCTTCGGTACGTGGATTACTCGTACCGGCATCGGGCGGACCGCTACCGGAGGGACGTGCCGCCCGGGCAGCGGAGGCGTGTTCACGAGGCCGCCGGACTCCTGAAATACAGCGGACTCGCTGAGCAGGTCCGGCAGTTGCCCTTAGAATTTGTCGAGTTCCACACCGACCGCTGAAACGTGAATACAGTTCTGTGTGAGTCCGGCCGATCAAAAGGGAAGCAGCCGGGCGAACTTGGGACCGGTCGCTATAATACGGGGAGCATGAAGGCCCGGGTGTTCGTTTCATTCAAACCGACGGTTCTGGATCCGCAAGGGCAGGCCGTCCGCTCCGCCCTGCATAGTCTGGGCTTCGACCATGTGGCCGAGGTACGGCAGGGGAAGTACTTTGAAATCAGCCTTTCCGACGGCCTGACCCTGGAGCAGGCACGGAATCAACTGGACGCGATGTCGCGCGATGTTCTGACAAACCCGGTGATCGAGGACTACCGGTTTGAATTGATCGACTAATATGTGCGGAATAGTTGGCTACATTGGGTCGCGGAAGACCGTCCCCATCATTCTCGACGGTCTGCGGCGGCTGGAATACCGCGGCTACGACTCGGCCGGCCTGGCGGTGGTGGGGGATAACGGAGACTTGGCCATTCGCCGCGCGAGCGGCAAGCTGAGGAACCTCGAAGACGCCGTTCGCCTCAATCCCGTCGATGGAGTGTACGGCATTGGCCACACCCGATGGGCGACCCACGGCCGTCCGACCGAGGAGAACGCCCATCCCCACCGCTCCGGAGACGTGGTGGTCGTGCACAACGGCATCGTCGAGAATTACCTGACGCTCAAGCACCGCCTGGAGAGCGAAGGCCGCCTCTTTCAGACGGAAACCGACACCGAAGTCATTGCCCATCTGATCGACCAGAATTTTACCGGCAATCTGGAGGAGGCCGTCTGTAGCGCGGTCAAGGAGTTGACCGGGGTCTTTGCCATCGCGGTGGTGTCTCCGCGAGACCCGAACAAGATTGTCGCCGCGCGTTCCGGACCGCCCGTCGTGGTCGGCCTGGGCGACGGCGAGTATTTTGTGGCCTCGGACGTTCCGGCGATCCTCAGCCATACGCGCGACATGTTCTTTCTGAACGACGGCGACATGGCCGTTCTGACCCCGGAAGGGGTCCGGATGAGGGATTTCGCTGGGCGGCCGGTCAACCGCCACGTGCAGCATATTCTCTGGGATCCGATCCTCGCGGAAAAGGGCGGCTACAAGCACTTCATGCTCAAGGAGATCTACGAGCAGCCGCGCTCGGTCCGGGACACGGTGCTGGGCCGCGTAGGCCAGGAAACCGGGCGGATCTTCCTCGACGAGATGGACATCACGCCCCAGCAGTTCCGCTCGTTCCGCTCCGTCCGCATCGTCGCCTGCGGCACCAGTTGGCACGCGGCGCTGGCCGGGAAGTTCATGATTGAGAAACTGGCCAGGATCCCGGTCGAGGTCGACTATGGCAGCGAGTTCCGATATCGCGAACCGATCCTGGGACCCGAAACGCTTACCGTGGTCATTTCCCAATCCGGCGAAACGGCCGATACCCTGGCTGCGCAGCGCGAAGCCAAGAACAAAGGCTCCAAGACCCTGGCCATCTGCAACGTCGTGGGCTCGATGATTACCCGCGAGGCGGCCGGGTCGATCTTTACTCATGCCGGGCCCGAGATCGGGGTGGCGTCCACCAAAGCCTTCACCGGCCAGTTGACCGCCCTGTTCATCCTCGCCATGTACCTGGGGCAACTGCGGGGGGAACTCAAAGAGGAGGTTTCCCGCTCGCTCGTGCAGGAACTGCTGCGCGTCCCGGGCAAGCTCGAGATCGTCCTTTCGCACGATGGCCATTATGAGGAGTTGGGGCGGAAACTCTTTCGCGCCACCGACTTTCTGTTTCTCGGGCGCGGGATTCATTTTCCGATCGCGCTCGAAGGAGCGCTCAAGCTGAAGGAGATCTCCTATATTCACGCCGAAGGATATCCGGCCGGAGAGATGAAGCACGGGCCCAATGCGTTGATTGACGAAGAGTTGCCCGTGGTGTTCCTGGCCACTCGCGATAGCCAGAGCCCCGAGAGTCACGTGCTGTATGAGAAGACCTTGTCCAACATCCAGGAAGTAAGGGCGCGCGAAGGGATTGTCATCGCGGTCGTGACCGAGGGCGACAGCGACGTCAGCCGCCTGGCGGACCATCTCATTGAGATTCCCGCTACCTCCGATATCCTGGCGCCGATTCTGGAGATTGTGCCGCTGCAGTTGCTGGCCTATCACATTGCGGTCCGGCGTGGCTGCGATGTGGATCAACCCCGCAATCTGGCCAAGAGTGTCACGGTGGAATGAAGCACGCAATCACGAGGTTGGAGATCCCGACGCAGGGCAAGGGGTTGTACGATATCACTCCACGCGTCATCGGCTGGGCTCGCGGACTCGGCATCGACACCGGGCTGTTAACCGTATTCGTGCAGCATACTTCGGCCTCGCTGGTTATCCAGGAAAACGCCGACCCGGACGTGGTGGAGGACCTGGAGACGTTCTTTTCCCGCCTGGTTCCGGACGACCCGAAGCTGTACCGGCATACGATTGAGGGTCCTGACGACATGCCAGCCCACATCCGCGCGGCCCTGACGGCGACGCAGTTGTCGATCCCGATCTCGGCAGGCTGGCCCATGTTAGGCACCTGGCAGGGAATCTATCTGTTCGAACATCGTTCGTCGGGGCACCGGCGAAGCCTGGTGCTGCACGCGAGCGGCGAAGAGCGTGCGGACTCCGTGGTGGGTCCCGCGTAAGCGGGTCGGGCGCCAAGTTTCACGGCGCGCCCACACAGGTCAGACTGCTGGCATGCGGAGTCTCCTTGTGGAGTTGGTCTCCGGCCGGGCCCCGGCTATCCTAGCGGAATGCGGCTTGCGTTGGAATTCAGCCACGCGTCGAACGTTTGCAGCGACGGGTTCAACGCACGGGATTGATCGACATTCCGAGCACCGCAGAACGCCTCGTTGAAGTCGTGCTTGAACTGGAACATGTTGCCGAGATCTTCGGCGCCGGGGAAGCCGAACGAACGATACACCGCGGGCGGCACTGCGTTGTAGCCCACCTCGACCCCCAAGGTGCGGCTGAAGGCGGCCGCCATTTCCGAGCCCGTCAAGTGCTCGCCTGCAATGCCTACGGTCTTGCCGACGAACGCAGTGCCCCGCTGGAAAATTCCGTAGGCGCAGCGGCCGATGTCTTCTGCCGCAATGCCTGGCAGTTTCCGGCTGCCCATGGGCAAGGTGATCGCCAGCTTGCCGTCGGGGCCCTTCCGCGGGCCCATTCCGAAAAAGATGAAATTGTCCCAGTAAAACGACGTCAGCAGCAGGGTGACCGGCAGGCGCAGATCGGTAAAGTAGCGGTCGGATTCCCCTTTGGCATCGAAATGAGGAACCTTGTACTTGCCATGCAGCGTCGGCATGCGTTCATCGTCGAGCGGGACCCACGTTCGACTGTCCTCCAGGGTCGACCAGATCACGTGCTGAAGGCCCGTCCTGCCGGCGGCGCGGGCCATGGCGGCCGCCTGAGCGTTTTCCCGTTCCGGCGAAAAGTGATCCCAGAAGAACGTGACACAGAAGACGCCATGGGCGCCGGCGAATACGCGTTTCAGGCTGGCTTCGTCATCGACGTTCGCCGAAACCACCTCGGCGCCAATGGCGGCCAACGCTTTGGCCTTGTCGGAACTGGCGTCCCTCGTGATCGCCCGCGCCGCGAATCCTCCATCCGGGTCGTTGAGAATGGCGCGCACCAATCCTCCCCCTTGCGCGCCGGTGGCGCCCACTACCGCGATGGTCTTCTTCTGTGCCATGAAATCCTCCTGATCGTTTGAAAACCGTTTCTCTGAAAGCAATGCGTTTGAAAGCCCTCCGTTTGAAAGCCCTCCCTGGCGGTCGGGCCTCGGATTCGGCTGGGGCTCGGATTCGGTCGGGCGTCGGATTCAGTCACTCGGATCTAGTCCACGTACAGGAACTCGTTCGAGTTCAGCAGCACGCGGCAGAGAGCTTCCAGCGGACCCGGGAACTCTCCGAAGCGGCGCAGTTCTTCGACCGTCGGTTCGCGCTGCAACACCCTCCGGAACGCGGAGCGAAGTTGCGACGGCCGGCCGCCCGCTTCGGCAGCGATCGATTTCGCGAGAAACGCCGCTTCTTCCTGAATCAGGTTCCCGTTCATCATCGACAGCGCCTGCAACGGCGTGGTCGTTGCACTGCGCCGTTCGCAGGATTCGCTGAACACCGGCGCGTCGAACGCCGCCATCATCGGCAAAGGCATGGACCGCCGCTGGAACGTGTAGACCGAACGCCGCCGGGCATCTTCATCCTTCTCGTTCGGTTCCCACATCAGGCCGCCGCCCCGGCCATAGCGCGCGAAGTCCGCCAGATCTTCCGGCAGCGGCGGGAAAACGCTGGGCCCTCCCCGCTCCGGATTCAAACGGCCGCTCAGCAGTAACAGGCCGTCGCGGATCTCTTCCGCGGTCAGCCGGCGGCGCGGATAGCGCCACCACCAGCGATTGTCGGGATCTTTGGCATTTTCGTTCATGGCCGGATTGTCCGACGCCTGCTGGTAGGCGGCCGACGTCAGCATCAGGCGGTGCATCGCCTTCACGCTCCAGCCCTCTTCCATGAAACGGTGCGCCAGCCAATCGAGCAATTCAGGATGGGTCGGCCGTTCGCCGTTCGCGCCAAAGTCGCTCGGCGTCGCCACGATGCCTTTTCCGAAGTGATGCTGCCAGATGCGGTTGACCATGACCCGGGCGGTCAGAGGATTGCCGGGGCTCGAGATCCACCTGGCCAGCGTCAGCCGCCAGCCGCGCGTGGGGAACTGGCGGTAACGGTCCTGCTCAATCACGGCCGGCTCCACTTTCCCGGCGATCGCCTCGGGAAAGCCCGCGTCCACCGGCGCGCCCGGTTGCCGGTAATCGCCGCGAACCAGGATCCGCGTGGGCGGCAGCGCCGGTCCGTTCGGCGGACCCGGCACATTCCGCACCGTCAGCGCCACCGGACGCCATCGCCCCAGGCGCCGCCGGAGAACTTCCAGCCGTTCCTCCAACTCCTGGTGCCTGGCGCGTTCCGGGGCGCTGAAGATTTTGGAGCTCGATTTGCCTGCTTCCGCGGCTGCATTCGCCTTCGTCAGCACATCAAAACGGCCCAGCGGGCCGGTCACGCCGCGCGCGTATCCGTCCTGCAGCTTCGCAAGCAGGAAGCGCTCATACTCGTCCAACGCCCGCTTCTCATCGGGGTCCTGCGTCCGCTCGGCGTCCTCCAGCAGGTCGGCGTGCCGCTCCTGCTCGCCGCGTGTGAAGATCTTCTGCTCTTTCCGTTTGAGTTCCAGCCGCAGGTCGTCTTTGGTCAGCTCCTTGCCGGTGGCTTCCGCTTTCCTGGCGGCGACGAGTTTCTTCAGCAGTTCGCCCTCGAACGCATCCAGCTCATGCCGTTCCGGGCCGTCCTTCAAGCGCTGCTCGAGTTCCTTGACTTTCGCTTCGGCCTTGGCCGCGAACTCCGGATCGCGATAGGGAACATCGACGTCGTCCACCTGGATCGCGTTGAAGAATGCCTGGAACCGGTAGTAGTCGCGCTGAGGGATGGGATCGTACTTGTGATCGTGGCACCGCGCGCAGCCCAGGCTCAAGCCGAGAAAGATCGAGCCGGTTGCCGTCGTCACTTCGCTCAGGTAATTCTGCCGGACCTCATCGGCCACCAGGTTCGACCGGTCCCAGGGCGCTACCCTGAGGAAGCCGAGCGGCACGTGCCCCTGCACATCCGGCTGATAGTTGTTACGGGTCTTGCTGTGCTCGTCGGCGCCGGCCAGTTGCTCGACGACGAACCGGTCGTAGGGCAGATCGCGGTTGAACGCGTCGATCACCCAGTCCCGGTAGCGCCACGCGTTTCCGATGGCGCCATCGCCTTCCAGGCCGCTGGTCTCGCCGTAGCGCACAACATCCAGCCAGTGGCGTCCCCACTTTTCGCCGTAGCGCGGATCCGCCAGCAGGCGTTCGAGGAGCCTGGCATAGGCATCAGGGGCAGAGTCGCCGGCGAAAGCTTCGACTTCCTCGGGAGTGGGCGGCAGGCCCAGCAGATCGAACCAGACGCGCCGGGCCAGCACACGCTTCGCGGCCTGCGGCGCCGGTTTCAGACCGTTCGCCTCCAGTTTGGCCAGGATAAAGGCGTCAATCGGATTCCGGACCCAAGCCGCGCTCCGTACCTCGGGAACCGGAGGCTTCACAGGCTTTTCAAACGGCCATCGCCACGCCGTTTTGCCCGCGGGCTTCTCTTCGGGCAGACCCCGAATCCACTCGGCCACACGCTCGATGTCGGCCTTGGCCAGCGTCCGGCCCACCGGCATCCGCGGCGTCAACTCGCCATTCAGAAGCTGCAGAAGAGGGCTCTTCTCCGGATGCCCGCCGACCACGGGTCTGCCATGCTTGTTGCCGCCGGCAAGCAGAGACTCCAGCGAGTCCACGGAAAAGCCGCTGGTTCTGACCTTCTGGGAATGGCAGCCGGCGCAATGGGCAGCCAGCATGGGCGCGACATCGCGAGCGAAGTCGAGCGCCGCTCCGAAGGCCGGAGCGCAGAAACACAGGGTGACCCACCAGAAACGCATGGCTTGAGTCGAGTGTATCAAACCGTTCGTTGCCTGGGTCTCGAGTCAGACGAGCTGCATGTGCATGTGGCCCGAGGCGAATCTTCGATCGGAATGGCCGGTCGGAGACCCATAGGCACTAACTTAAGAACATGCGCGCCACAATGTTTTTGCCGTCCGCGGGCCGTTACTTTAGCGCCTGTGGGTCGGAGGCCGGCGCCACGACCGAATCGGAGAGACTCGGAAGCCGGCCTTCGGCCGGCGGGCCGGCCAGGGGGCCGGCCGCGGTCCAGGGGGACCGCCCCACGGCCGCTGCGAATCCGAGCACTTTAAGATAAGGAAGTGCCGCGAACGGTCTTCATCTCCCTCGCCCTGCTGCTGCCTTGCTTTTGGAATCCGCGCATTCAGGCCGGAGATCTGTCCAGCCATCTCTACAACGCCTGGCTCGGCCTCGAGACTCTGGCCGGCCGTGCTCCCGGGTTGGCGCTGGTCTTCCCTTCCACCAACGTTCTGTTCGACCGACTGCTGTTGTGGCTGATGCAGGTGGGCGGCCCACTGTTTGCGGAACGGATCGCCGTGCCGTTCGCGGTTCTTCTCTTGTTCTGGAGCGGCGTCGCGTGGATCCGCGCCGCGACGGGCCTGGTGCCCTGGTTCCTGATGCCATGCCTCGCCATGCTCGCCTATGGCTGGACGTTTCACATGGGCTTCTTCAACTTCTACCTCGCCACCGGCATGGCCTTCCTGGCGCTGGCCCTGGCCTGGAAGCCCTCGCCGGCCCGCCTTCTGGCTGCGGCCCTCGTGCTGGTGGCGGGCTACCCGGCGCACGCCATTCCCGTCCTCTGGGCCGCGGCCGTGCTGGTCTATGTGTTCGTCGCGCGGAAGGTCCCGGAAGCGCGAACCCCATGGCTCGCGGCCGGCGCGATTGCGGCCGTCGGCCTTGTGCGCCTCGTTCTCGATTCGCGCTACAGGACGATGACCACCAGTCAGCAGGTGCTCGAAATGACCGCCACCGATCAGGTCTGGGTGTACGGTTTGAAGTATCTGGCGGTGTCCATCCTGCTCGCCGCCTTCTGGGGCTTCCTGTTGCTGCGCCTCTCGCATCTCCGGGGCGAGCGAGCGCTCATCAGGAGCCTTCCGTTCCAACTCTGCCTGGTGATGTCGGTGGCGCTGTACCTGTTTCCGACGCGTATCGAAATCCCGAGTTACCGCATGGCGCTGACCTTCATCACCGAACGGATGACGCTGCCATTCGGCTTCCTGGTCTGCCTGCTGCTGGTGGAAGCCAAGCCCCTTCAGTGGCAGAAATGGACGTTTGCGGGGCTGTGCGCCCTCTTCTTCTCGTTCGTATACGCCGACACGCGCGCGCTCGACCGATGGGAAGCGGAAGTCCGCCGCGCGGTGGAGTATGTCCCGCGAGGCCAGCGCCTGGTGAGCGCGATTCACGATCCGGTCAGCCGCACGCTGGTCTGGCCGCACGCGCTGGAGCGCGCCTGCATCGGCCGTTGCTACAGCTATCAGAACTACGAGCCAGGGTCGGCCGCCTTTCAGGTCCAGTCGCGGCGGGAGAACGGAATCGTGCTACACAGTCCGGCCGACGCGGCGCGTGTGACCTCGGGCGCGTATATCGTGAGAGAGTCCGACCTGCCGGTCTCCCAACTGTTGCCCTGCGGCGCCGGGCGCCTGTGTGTCGTCCCCCTGCGAGCGGGTGAGACGGTGAAGGCGCAGGACCTCGCGATTCTGCCTTTGCTGTGGTGATGCCTCATAATGGGTAGGAGATTTATGGCAGACGAAGTTCCGTGGGAAGTGACTCCCGCTGAAGTAAAGAAACGGCTGGATGCCGGCGAACAGCTCCGGCTGATCGATGTGCGCGAGCCCTTCGAGTTCACGCAGGCGTCGATCGCCGGCAGCGAGTTGATACCCATGAGAGCCATCCCCGCGTCGCTCCAGCATCTGGAGGCCGAGGAGACGCCGATGGTGGTGCTGTGCCATCACGGGATGCGCAGCATGCAGGTGGTGGCGTGGCTGCGCGAGCAGGGTGTCTCGCACTGCAGCAGCCTGGCCGGCGGCATCGAGCGTTGGAGCCTGGAAGTGGATCCCGGAATTCCCCGATACTGAGACTTGCGATGATCAGCTTCTACCAGAAACCCACGTGAACCACCTGCCGCAAAGCGAAGAGTTTCCTTCGCGAGATAGCACCCGACAGGCCAGTGCGAGAGGTGGACCTGAACAAAGGGCTGAGCGAGGCCCAGATCGAGGCTCTGATCGGGAAGCGAAACTACCTGGATTTCCTCAACACTCGCAACGAGTTGTACCGGGAACGAGGGATGAAGGCGAACCCGCCTAAGCGAAAAGAGACTCGTCAGAAGAATTTGTGGGCGAGGGTGGGCTCGGGCAGCTTGGCAAGTGAGTGATACAAGGCGAGTTCGAGGACGCGGAAGGTGCGGAAGCCATAGGATCTTCTCATCACGACTTTGGCC
>JBJXGR010000289.1:0-11317 GCA_046160045.1 Bryobacteraceae bacterium | reverse complement strand
CGACGCTCTCCGTCTTTCTTGACGACCTTCCCGGTTCAATAGCCGGGTTCCGTCCGCACTCAACCCCCTGCCAGGCACCCTCCAAGCCTGTGGCCCCGTGTTCTTTCCCCTCTGTGCGAAGTTCCTGCGAGAGCGTGCGTGTCGCTGTCGAATCGTTGGATCATCTGCTAAAATCAAAGCCGGACGCTGTTGAGGGCGGCAAAGCCAATTGAATCCAACCTCCTCCTGGCAGCTCCCGTAAGTCTTTGAAAGCAAGCACGGGCCACCCTAGCTCAGCTGGTAGAGCGGCTGATTCGTAATCAGCAGGTCGCCGGTTCAATCCCGGCGGGTGGCTCCAGAACTTATAGAAAAACAAGAAGTTAACAAGCCGGTTTCCTTCGGAAGACCGGCTTTTGTTTTGTCGGCTGCCCAAACCCCAAACTGCGTGTCCACCTGAGCCAAAACCCGGATGATCGGGCAATCCTTTGAGGGACAGAGGTTTGCCTCGATTGGCCCAGCTTCGCGGCACGACTTGGCACCCAAGATCCGGCCGTTTGGCAGGCTCTCTGGACGACCCGCGGTCGATGTTCTGCAAGAGATTGAAGAAGAGCCACTTACTCGAATTCTCGGGGGCTCTTGTGACTGTGGGCCTGCTGACTGATTGTCAGCATCCCCACCTGACTGTTTGTCCAGTCAAGCTTGCCGCCGATTAACCAGTGTGCGAAGGATGACGTCCAGAAGGGAGTCCAGGTCCGTGGAGACATCCTCGGCGAGGAAGCGAAGGACGAGGTAGCCGTTCTCCTGGAGGAGTCGGTCTTTGCGGCGGTCGCGCCGATAGGCGGAAGCGTCTGCGAGGTGCTGAGCGCCGTCAAGCTCAACAGCAATACGTGCGTCGTCACACAGCAGATCGACCTCCATTGCGCTCGACTCGTTAAAGGGGATCGGCAACCCCGCATTCAGCCGAAAACGCCCCCGCGTGACGGCGAGAGTCTCAAGCCGCCGGTACAGGAACGCCTCGGTTGCGCTGCGTGCGCGCTCCACTCCTTCCGCATGGAGCGGGAACGGTCGCGCCGCATCCACGAACAAGCTGCCGAGCGGCGGGTCGACACCGTCTCTCACAAGCCTGCGCACGCTGGCTGCGTAGTCGCGCTTCCACTCGGGGTCGGCAGGCAGGGGAACGCCGGCTGGCCATCCAGGAATGGCGTTTGCGGGAAGGACAATCGTGTAGCCAACTGCCTCGTATCCACGGCAGCGGCGATCGAACATCCGGCTCAACATTGGCACGTCGAGGTCCGCGTAATCGTACACGCGAACCTCGCGTTTTCCGTCATACAACCGGTGAAGCCTGCCTGCGTATTGAGCCACTGTCCCCCGCCACGATATCGGCAGTGTCACAAACAGCGTGTCGAGCCGCGGGTCGTCGAAGCCCTCACCGATGTACTTGCCGGTCGCCAGGAGAAGCCGCTCCTCATCGGAGCGGATCTGAGCCAAACGGTCAGCGACTGATTGGGACTCCTTCCTCCCCATTCCACCGCGAAGTACGACAACGTGCCGGACAACTCCCGAGAGCCGCGCCCCTAACGCGTCAAGGTGCTCGTTGCGTTCCGTGAGCACCAATGGCGAGCGCCCCTCGCGCAGAGACTGCAGTATGTCCTCGCAGATTTGGCGGTTCCGGCCCTCATCCTGGCTCAATTCCTTGTAGAGCGATTGGAATTCCATCCGCTTGTCAGGCTCCGGCTCGCGGAGGGAGCGAAAGCCAGTGGGACGAACAACCACCGTGTGGACGAATGGCCGAAGGACGGCCTGTGCCTTTGCGTCCACTTGATAGCGGATGGGCCCGCACTGCATGAAGATGATCGGGTGATGGCCATCCTTGCGGGTGACCGTCGCCGACAACCCGGTCACGAACCGCGCCTTGGCGCGGCGTGCGACTTGCTCAAAGCTATGTGCGGACAGATGATGGCATTCATCGACGACGAGGTGCCCATACTCGCCGACGACATCGTTGACGACTCCCTTACGGACCAGGCTTTGAACAAGCGCCACATCCACGACGCCGCCTGGCTTGCGGCGTCCGCCGCCGATGCGCCCAATGGCCGCGGGCGGAGTGTTCAAGAATGACGACAATCGCTCGATCCACTGCTCCAGCAGTTGTTGGCGATGAACGAGGACGAGAGTGTTCACTCCTCGCCGGGCGATCAGCCATGCAGCGATCACGGTCTTCCCGAAGGCGGTGGTTGCTGCCAGAACTCCTGTGTCGTGGGCCAGCATCGCCTCCGCTGCCGCTTGCTGTTCCGGCCGCAACTCCCCTTCAAACGCAAGCGAAATAGGCCGTCCCTCGGTGCGCTCGTCCCGCACGCTCGCCTCGATTTTGAGTTCGGCCAATAGTTGCCGGACGTCGTCCAGGCAACCCCGCGGAAGACCCATGTGATGCGAATGTTCCTCGGCGCAGCCTATGATTCGCGGCTTCCCATAGGTGGGCAGGCGCATCGCCTGCGCTCGATAGAACTCCGGATTCTGAAAAGCTGCGATCCGGAGCAAGCGATTTCGCAAGGGCGGCGGCAGCCCTTCTTTCGCGATGTAGATCTCGTTTCCCAGGACGAGTTCCAGGCGGCAAGGCAACTCGCCGATGATTGGAGGCCCTTGGGGGCGGCGCGATGGCAGGGTCGTCCACGGCTCCGGTTCATCTTCATCAACGAAGGGGAGCCTGACGCCCACGATTTGTCCCCGGCGCTCCGCTTCGCTGACAAGTGCCTCGATTCGCGATCGGCTCAGCTTCCCGACAGACGCAAGAAACGCCCATTGGTCGTGGTGGGGTTCGAACTTGTCGTCGAGGAAGACGCTGTTCCCACCCTCACGTGGCTGCTTCTGCAGCGGCAGGGCGATCAAGTTGCCGAAGCCTCCCTGAGGCAACGTGTCCTGGTTCGGAAAGAAGCGATCGTAGGAGTCGAAGCCGATCTCGGGCCGTCTCTCCATGGTCTCTGTGAGAATCAGCGATCCCAGCTTACGGGCAAGAGCGGCCGGAACCACCTCTTCAAAGAAGAACCACACATGCGCGCCACTCCCTGATCGCGACCGCTCCACGGCGGCCGGCAGATTCCGGCAATGGCAGGTTTCGACAAAGGCAGCCGCGTCTTCGCGCCAGCCATCCTTGTCGAAGTCAGCAGCCAGGAAGAAACACGTTTCGTCCTGGAGCATCGGGTAAATACCCGCCACGAACGGCTGTCCGCTTTCGTCGCGCCCCGATAGATGCTGCCGAATCACATCATCCGTGATCGGCAGAAAGCGCCGGTGGTGACAGTCTGTGCACTTGATGCGCGGCTTCTCGCAGACGCCGCGAACCCACTCATTCGCGCATGCGGGAGCATAGCCGGCTTTCCCTGTTCGGCGGCTCTCAAAGCGGCGTGGATAGACGTCTTCGCGCCCTCGGAAGAGCGAACGAAACAGCGCGATCTTGAGGTCCGGCGAGGACCGGGAGTCGACTACCGGAGGGTTCTGGCCGGGCATCTGCAACTACCCCGAATACTTGACTACGAAGGCGAGAGCAGACGGCGCGCTCTTTCGATTGTCGCGGCCAGATCCGCCTCGTCAGGCAAAGCGAGTTGATACTCACGCGCCAACACCTGGTTGGTAAGGTTGCCAAGAGAATAATGAGCAACGGCGGCATTCTTCTCCGAACAGAGGATCAAGCCGATGGGTGGGTTCTCATGATGAATCCAGTGCTCCCGGGCGTAGTTCAGGTACAGGTTCATCTGGCCGGCATCGGCATGCGTGAACTTACCCAATTTCAGATCCACGATGATGAGCGATCTAAGCTGGCGGTGAAAGAACACCAAATCTACCCTGTACCACTCCGTTCCGATTCGCAGGCGTTTCTGACGGGCGACGAACGCGAAATCGTTGCCCAACTCCAGCAGGAACTGCTCGAGGCTATCGATGAGCGCATTCTCAAGGTCGGATTCCGAATACTCGTCTTTGAGATTCAGAAATTCGAGAATGAAAGGGTCGCGGACATGCGCGTCTGGCGGTAGCGGGTCATCGTCCCTCACACTCAGTGCTCGGGCTCCTCGGGTCCGTTGATATGCGAGGCTTGCGATCTGGCGATCGAGTTGACGGACTGACCAGCCGCCGGCTAATGCTTCGCGTTCGTAGTAGGCGCGTGCCTCCGAGTCGGAGACGGAGAGGAGCCGAACGTAATGGGACCACGGCAGGGGGAAGCCGGGCAAGACGCGGGATTTCGCAGACAGCGTCTGCGAAATTGACGCCGACGGGGATTCCGCAGACGGCGTCTGCGGATTTGGCCAAGTCAGGTAAAATGCCCGCATCTGTTCCAAGTTCCGCTCCGAGAAGCCCCTCCCCAACTTGCTACTGAGGTCTTTGGCAAGACTCTTCAAGAGGGTCTGGCCGTAGGGAGCGCGATCCGCGCCGGATTGTTCATGCTTCACAATCCTCTGCCCAACCAGCCAGTACGTCGATGTCAACACGACGTTGACGGACCGGACAGAGGCCAGCCTGGCCTCTTCGATGAGATTGACGACGCCGGCAAGCAATTGGCCGTAGGACGCGGTCTGTCGCCCTGAGTCGCTTCGAACCGGGACACGCGGACTTTTCTTTGGTGACTTCCTCATCGCCATCCCTCAACATGACCGCCGCCTCGAGTGCCTGTTGCGAAAAGGGCTTTCGATCCGGTGCCCACTCAAGACTTCCACAATACCGCGAGTCACAACATCAAAGCTTGTCGGATGGCGATTTCACAAGCAACGTGAACGAGCGGACATGTGGAGGGTGCGGACGGCAAGCCTTCCCGCCTGGGGCCCCAAACGGGCTCACTCCACCCCACCTTCCTGTGTCAGAACTGTGCCAAAACCCTATGACATTGACTGCTCATAGGTTACTGACCGAGCGAGAGCAGATTTCCCAAGTTGTTGAAAACAGAGCAATCAGCATAGAGCCGTGGGAGGGTCTGGAGCAGGTTCGCATTTTTCGTAATCAGCAGGTCGCCGGTTCAATCCCGGCGGGTGGCTCCAGTTCTTAAAAAAAATCAATGGTTTGCAGGCCCACCACTGGCGGGCTTCGGTGTTTTTGTCAGCAGGAGGTATGCACGATGAGGCTCGAGTCCGGAGTCGTTGATTGCAGGCTTGTAGCTGGTCTCGTAGTAGTCATCGAGCCAACCTCCCCAATCGGGGGCGTTCTTGTCGCAAAGAATTACCCGCAATGCGCGCAGATCGAAAGGGACGTCTTCCATCCGCAAGAAGGGCGACACCTGCGCCCGCATCGAGTTCGGCCCACCCAAGACCGACAAGAGCCGCCGCACGCTCGACTACCGCCTTCCGTTGTCGATGGCCTGATTTGCGGACTTCCGCGGATGTTTGCGGAACAATGCGGAACTTTGTGGATAGCCGCCTGAACAACTGCGAAGATCCGCAAAAGCCCGCGCGATGAAACCGCCGCGCGCTGCGCCGCAAAAGGCGGCGAGCGCTATCATTTGCGTACAAAGCGAGGGCTGCGTGAAACGATGCCGCGAACCAAAGTTGGAATCCGGGAGTTCCGGGCGAACCTGGCCACTATTCTGGAATCGAAGACGCCCGTGGTGGTGACGCGGCATGGCGAATCGCTCGGCGTGTTCGTGCCAGTGGGTGCGCGTCCGAAGCCGGTCACTTTGCTGAGTTCCAGTAAGCCGACCACCGCCGATATCGAAGCGATCGGCCGGGCAGGCGCGGAGATGGATGCATGGATTGCTGCGATGGGGACCACTGCGGAAGAGCTGATCGCCGATGTTGAGAAGGCCCGCCGCGAAAAGCGGGCTGCGTTGGCGCGGACATGAGGGTCTATCTGGACGCATGCTGCCTCAGTCGCCTCACGGATGATCAGTCGCAAGACAGAATCCGTGAGGAAGCCGAAGCGGTGGAGCAAGTCCTTGCGGGAGTTCGGCGCGGGACGGTTGAGCTTCTCTCCAGTGAGGCGCTGGACGACGAAGTGCGGCGCAACCCTTCCATAGAACGGCGGGTGGAGGCACAGACGACGCTTTCGCTGGCCGTGACGAACATCGAGATTGATGAGGCAATTGCCCTTCGCGCGCAGAGTTTGGTTGGGCTCGGCTACGGTCCCTTCGATGCGGTTCACCTCGCGGCGGCCGAATCGGCTGGCGCAGACGTTCTGCTGACCACCGACGACCGGCTGCTGAAGCGAACCGCTCGGAAGCTCGGCAATCCTCGAATTCCAGTGCGAAATCCGCTATCTTGGATCAAGGAGCAAGGACAATGATAGCGATCGACCAATTGACGGACGAGCAGTTTGAACGGCACGCCCTTGATCTCCTTCAGCGCGAATTGGGTCCCGATGGCCTAGCTCGGTTTTTGCGTTTGAACCGCTCCGGGACGGGCGACTACACGCGTGACCGCGAGCAATGGCAGAAGGATTTGACGCTCGATCAGATTCTGGAGTCCATCCGCAAGAACCGCCCGCGCTAGCGTCGTCGCAGTCTCCTCGATACTTCTTTTCATGGCGATACTTCATTACTGGCGAAGCAACCGGGAGATTGTCCTCGGACAGACAATCCAGCAAGTCGTATCGAATGCTGGTGACGGTAACCTGCGGGATGGCAACTCGGCGTCCGTCGAATTTCGCGAGTTCCTCACCCTGGTTCCGATAGATTCACTGTTCTCCTACGTCCGTCAGTGCCTTGAAGCGCCATTCCAGAAAAGCGGGTCGGTCTTGCAGGATTTGGTCAATGAACTTGGGCGCCGCCTCGACTTCGAAGTGGAGAATGGCCTCTACCAAGGCCGTAAGAATGCGATTGGGTTCGATGGCATCTGGCGGTTTCCCGGGGAGTCTGAGCTCGTTGTCGAGGTCAAGACCACGGATGCCGTATACCTTCCCGCTGGAGACCACAAACGAGTACCGAGAAGGGCTGATCGCACAGACTCAGAATCCGATCAGCCGCAATTCTTCGATCTTGATTGTGGTGGGCCGGGAGGATACGGGCGCTCTGGAAGCTCAGGTCCGCGGCTCCCGCTTCGCGTGGGATATCCGCCTGATCAGTGTCGACAGCCTGATCAAACTCGTGCAGATCCGCGCCAAATCGGATGATCCAGCGACGGTGCGCCAGATCCATCAGTTGCTGCGGCCCTTCGAGTACACCAAGGTCGACAAGATCATTGACATCCTCTTCACTACCGCGGCCGACGTCGAGAGTCAGCAGGAAGAGGAGCAACTCGAACCGGTAGCCGCCGAACCCGCGGCGGAGGAGACAACGCCTCAGACGCAGGAGAAGACTGATCGGGCACTGATTGAGGAAATGAAGGATCGGGCCATAAAGGGCTTCTCGGCGGTGAAGGGCATCGAGCTTGTGCGCCGAAGCCGCAGCTATTTCTGGAGCGCCGACAAGCACCTGCGTGCTTGCTGTACCGTCTCCAAACGGTATGACAACGACTACCAGCCCTATTGGTATGCGTACCACCCGAAATGGGACGAGTTTCTTCGGGAGGGCGATGGGTACCTGATCTTTGCCTGCATGGACTTGGAATCGGCGTTTGCGGTACCGCAGAAGTGGTTTGCGGAGAACGCAGCCAACCTTAACACCACCGAACGCGAAGAGACGCGCTCGTATTGGCACATACCGCTTACGACGCTCGACGATGGCAGCCTGGCGATCAATCTCACCAAGGTCGGGCGCAAATACTCGCTTGAGCCGCACCGGTTTCCGCTGTCGCCACGCTCGTAATGTTTGTCAGCAACTTGCCTGAAATCTCATCCATGCGTCCGAGTACGCCCGCGTGCTCACCACGCCCGTAGCCCTCGTCGAATCAAGAGAAAACTGAGAAAAGGAATTACGTCGGAGGACTTGACAGCCCTGGCTTCGTAATCAGCAGGTCGCCGGTTCAATCCCGGCGGGTGGCTCCAGATCACTTCCGATTCTGTGTGCCTTCCGCTTCGGACCGCTTGACAGTCACCGGCTTGAAAATGGCGTCCATCTTGACGGCGGCGGCCTTCGGCGTCTCGTCCCCGAAGGGATCAGGAGCTGAAGTACGCGGGCAGACCGTTGGCGCACCTGGCCGCCGCGCAAGTAGACTCCAAAGAACCCAAATCAGGCAGACCACGACCTGCGGGCCGGAGTGGAATCGCGATACACATGGGCACGTGACCCGCCATCAGGTGGCCTTCGATGATCTTGCACTCCTTCTGTCGGCGCGAGCGCGTGGAAGATTGCTCCCAATTGCCGACGTGTTTGGCCGAAGATCGCCTTCCGTCGTCGTTTGGGCACGAACACGGCATAGTACTTGCGGGCCCATTTTGAATGGGATGAGCTCTGATACAGCTCCTGACATTTACCTCCTTTCCTTGTGGTTCATCAAGCCACTTGGAGAGGATTCTACTCCTGGAACGGTCAAACCTCTTCAAATCTCACTGGTCGAACCAGTGGCTTATCCTTCGAGTTAAGAAGGTGGAATCGCGTTTGACGTCCCGTGGCGCCCCTTCGGGGCCCTTCCACCCGTTCCACGGCTCACTTAGACGACAAGCCGGCCCACAAACCCTGGTGGCCCGGGCCCGGGGCCCGGGAAGCCCGGTTTGACAGAACTGCGAAAGGCCAGTAACATAAAAGGTTGTAGGTAACGCGCTGGAGAAGTGTGTCAATGAGTACGGAGTTTCCATCCAAGAACGGGATCGAGCGGCGCTGGCACGTCATCGACGCCGAAAATCAAGTAGTTGGCAAGGTTGCCAGCAAGACCGCCAGGCTCCTGATGGGGAAGCACAAACCGCTGTTCACCCCGTTTCTGGATACGGGCGATCATGTGATCGTCATCAACGCCGCAAAGATCAAGCTCAGCGGCCGCAAGGAAGAACAGAAATTGTATCGCCACTTCACCGGGTATCCCGGCGGACTGGTGGAAATCCAGGCGAGACGGGTCCGAGCTACGAAGCCCACCCGCCTGGTGGAAGACGCGGTCTTCGGCATGCTCCCCAAAACCAAGCTGGGCAAGCAGATGTATCGCAAACTCAAGGTCTACCCGGGCCCGAAACATCCTCACTCGGCGCAGCAGCCTGTTGCGTGCGAGGTCTAGAGCGGCCGCGGCGGATCAAGACAGAAAACCAGGAAGGTTAGTCGATTGGCAGGGATTGTTCAGTATCAAGGAACCGGGCGCCGGAAGACTTCGGTAGCCCGTGTAATGTTGCGCGCCGGCAAAGGCGAGATCCGGATCAACCAGCGTTCGTTTGAGCACTATTTTCCCACCGAAGCCTTGCGCGTTCCGGTGCGGCAGGCGCTGCTGGCAACCGAAACAGCCGATAAGTTCGACATCCTCATCCGGGCGTCGGGCGGCGGCCTGACAGGCCAGTCCCACGCCATCCGGCTGGGCATTGCCCGCGCTCTATGCGAGTTCAACGTCGAACTTCGCGGCAGGCTCAAAAAGCTGGGCTATTTGACGCGCGACCCGAGGGCTCACGAACGGAAGAAGTACGGGCAGAAGGGCGCGCGCAAGCGCTTCCAGTTCTCCAAGCGTTAATGCGTTTGAGAGCCAGGAGAGTGCCATCCGGCGAGCCGGCTCCTGGCTCATCGCTCGATTGGTGTCCGGCAGCCGGAAATCGAGTCTTCGTCGGGACGATGCCGCCGCAAATCTCGTTTGGACCGCCGCGGCCGCCTGACGACACGCTTCCACTCAACAAGAGAAGCCGAAAGAAGGAGTCAGTTTGCCTCAAATTACGATGAAAGAATTGCTCGAAGCGGGCGTTCACTTCGGGCACCAGACCAAGCGCTGGAATCCGAAGATGAAGGAGTACATCTTCGGGGAACGCAACGGGATTTACATTATCGATCTTCAGAAGACGCTGAAGATGTTCAAGGACGCGGCACGGTTCGTCGGCGAGATGGCGGCGCAGGGCAAAAACGTCCTGTTCGTGGGAACCAAGCGGCAGGCGCAGGAAGCGATCGCCGAAGAGGCCTTGCGGTGCAGCATGTATTTCGTGAACCAGCGGTGGCTGGGCGGCCTGCTGACCAACATGGTGACGGTTCAGAAGTCGATCAAGCGGCTGAAGGAACTGGAACTGATGTCGACGGACGGCGGCTACGATGCGCGGCCGAAGAAAGAAGTGATCCGGCTGGAACGAGAGCGGAAGCAGTTGGATTCCAACCTGTCGGGGATCAAGGAAATGCCCGGCCTGCCGGATGTCATCTTCGTGATCGATTCGAACAAGGAAGCCATTGCGGTCAAGGAAGCGCGGCGGCTGGGCATTCCGGTGGTGGCGATCGTCGACACCAACTGCGATCCGGATGAGGTCGACTGGGTGATCCCGGGCAACGACGACGCGCTGCGGGCGATCCGGCTGTTCACGCAGAAGATTGCCGACGCCGTGGTGGAAGGCCGGCAACTGGCTACCGAGCAGGATTTCCCCGCGGAGAAACTGGCGGCGGCGCAAGATGAGCCGAGCGCCGAAGCCATTCAACCGGACTACGATGTGTACGTCGATCCGAAGTATGCCGAAGAGATTATGGCGGAGAGCTTCGCTGAAGAGGATCTGCCCTCGGTGGGTCTGCGCAAGGGCCCGAGCAGCGAGACTGCGGCCGCGCCGGCGGCGACCGAGTCGGCGAAGTAGCTGTATCTTTCAGGCGGCGGGCCTTGGCGAAAGAGCCCGCCCCCAGATTCGCCGCGAGCGTCTTCAAGCTGGCTTTTCGGGCGGAGGTTGCGCTCGCCCCCGCCCATTCCCGAACCGACTCCGATTGCTTCAAAGGACTGATAGAGATCTATGGCGGAAATCACCGCACAACTCGTGAAAGCGCTCCGCGAGCGCACCGGCGCAGGGATGATGGAGTGCAAGAGCGCCCTGGTGGAAGCCAACGGCGACATCGCCGAAGCGGAAGTAGTGCTGCGGAAGCGCGGCATCGCGTCGGCGGGTAAGAAGGCGGCTCGCAGCACCCGCCAGGGACTGATCGGCGCGCATGTCTCCGGAAAGGTCGGGGTGCTGGTCGAGGTCAACTGCGAGTCCGATTTTGTGGCCCGCACGGACGACTTCCAGCAACTCGTCGCCGACATCGGGGCACAGGTGGCTTCCTCCCAGCCCGCAGTGGTCCGGAAAGAGGACGGCGCGGGCCAAGCGCTGTACGAGCAGAAGTACCTCAAGGACCCCAGCCTGACGATCGAGGACCTGATCAAGACGAAGATCGCGAAACTCGGTGAGAACATGGCTGTGGCGCGGTTCGTCAGCTTTGAGCTGGCGGGTCCCGGGCTGGTGGGCGCCTACATTCATCACGGCGGGCAATTGGGCGTCCTGGTGGAAGTGGCCACGGAGCCGGAGGCGGTGACAGGCCATTCCGAGTTCGGCGAGCTGGTGCACGACATCGCCA
>JBJXGR010000288.1:0-3460 GCA_046160045.1 Bryobacteraceae bacterium | reverse complement strand
AAGAAAGCGGATAAAGCTGAATATCGCAAGTACCTGGTTGAAAAGTATCGATGACCAAGGTCCTCATCGATACCAATGTGATCCTGGATGTCTTGCTGGACCGTCACCCGCACATAATCGCGAGTGCAGCGGTATGGGCTGCTGTCGAAGCAGGCCGGGCGGAGGGGGTAATGGCGGCTCATGCCGTTACAAACCTGTACTATCTGATTCGGAAGGACCGTGGCCTGACCACCGCCAACCGGATGCTGAGCCTGATCCTCCGGGTGTTCGGGGTTGCGACGGTCGACGCCGCTGTCATTCATGACGCATTGAACTCAACCGCTCCTGATTTCGAAGATTCCGTTACAGCTTCAGCTGCCAAACTGGCCGGCTGCGTTCTGATTGTGACCCGGGATCCAAAGGGCTTCCGGGGTTCAGCGGTCCCAGCCTTGGCACCGGAGGCCGCAACCGTATTGCTGGCGAAAACCTGAGAGGTTGTTCCGCTCCGGCCCTAGTCGCCAGTCTCACTTCGACCTGCCAAGAAGCGCCATCACGGCCTGCTCGAACTGTTTCCGGCTTGCCGCCCCCGAGTGGATCGCCGCCACACGCTGCTCGCGGTCCACAAAGAAAGCCACCGGCAGCGCGTCCACGTCGCCGTAGAGGTAGGCGGCGCGCTTGGTGCCCATCAGGATCGGATACGTGATCGACATCTTCTCCATGAAGGGTTTCACCACCGGCCAGCCCTCGCTATCCATCGAAATCCCGAGCACAACCAGGCCGTCGGCCTCGTATTTCTTCGACATCTCGATCAGCCAGGGGATCTCGGCTTTGCAGGGACCGCACCACGTTGCCCAGAAGTCGATCAGGACGACCTTGCCCTTGTAATCGGAGAGGCGAACGATCTTTCCCTCTCCGTTCTTGAGCTCGAAATCGGGCGCGCGTTTGCGCTCCGCCTCCTTCTTGAGGGTGATGCCGGAGATGGTTGCGACGCTCAGCATCAACAGAGCAGCGAGTGAAAAGGAGGATCGGCCCAAGATTCCAGATTCTCTTCCTGCAGCAATTCTATCGTACCGGTCGTTGCTCAGAATCTCCGGGAGATCCCAAGGGTCAAACTGTAATCGGCAAAGGCGGCGTCGCCGTGGAACCGGTTGGCGATATCGGTGACGCTCCGTCGCCGGTTGCGCTCGATGGCCCACGGGACGCTGCAAGAGAACACATAGCCCCAGCGCGCGTACAGGAATCCGGGGTCGCCGGAAATCGCGTAGCCCGGACGGCGGAATCCATTGCTTTTGCCGATCAGGTCGCGCACCGGGACGCCTTCCCAACGCCCGCCGAACGTCACCACCAGCCCGGAGATCTTCGGAACGGCGCGAGCAATGCCTCCGCGGACCAGATACTGGTCGGAGACGGACATCACTTCTTCGCCGCGGCGCGTGCGGAACGTCCGCACCCCGTTCGTGTCCCTGGGGTTGAACAGGTAAGTGCTCGAGAAGTACACCATCGTCCTGAGCACAAAGGGCCGGTAAGCCTGTATGTCGAACGCGAATCCCGTGCCTCCGTCGCCCGCTTGGATCGACTGGTCCGCGGTGGCGGTAATCACATTTCCCTGTGCGTCCCGCGCCAGGCCGGTTCCGCGGTAGTCGCCGGTAGGCAGTTTGAGGCTCATACCCACGACCACATTGCCTCCGCTTTCAGTAGGCGGCCTGAAGATCCAGGCGCGTCCGCCGAGCGTCATGTCCCCGATTCCCCGCACGCGGTACTCGCCCCTGGGATTGTAGAGCTGATTCCGATAGGCGAACACCAGGGGCAGGCTCGCCGTGGCCGCGAATCGTCTGGAAATCTGGCGTTCGATGCCGATATCCATCAAATGGTAGGTGTTCTGGATCTGGTTTCCAAGCGCCTCGCGCTGCTTCTGCTCGACCGTACCAACGAAGTGCCGCGAAGACGGCTGGAACCGGTAGCCAAACGCGAAGGCCCACGGCTGCGGCTTCCTCACTTCACGGCTGGTGATCCGCTGTTCGTCGGACACCTTCGGACCGATCTCTTCTTCCTCCGAAGAACTCTTGCTCTTCGGATGAGGAGCATTGCATAACGCGCCAAGCACGGGCGCGCTTCCACGTGCGGCCACTCAACCCTGGCCGGAGGCAGGGCGCGCGAGTGAGAACAGCAGGGCACAGGATGCAAAACCGGCGCTGAACCGAAATAGCGACGAGACCGTGGAACGCGCCATTTGACGAGTCTAATGAGTCCCCGGCCTGACCACAATAATCAGTTCCTATTAGTCTGGGGCGGCCGCACCTTTTCGAAAGAGTATCCGACCATGTCAAACACGAACCGATCCCACTCGTACAACGGGCGAACCGGACGTTCGATGCTGCCTGCCGGATAGGATTTACCCGCCCGTACCGTCGCTACAGGATCGATTCGCTTCGTCCCCATGCGGGTCTGGAGGTGGGTGTCGATCAGAGGGAACTCGCCGTCGAGCATGCGGAAGATAAAGACGTCGCCCGCCGCCCCCGGCCGCAGCGTCCCGAGTTCCTTTTCCCGGCCGAGCACGCGGGCGGGCGCGGCGGTCGTCTTGGCGACCGCGTCGCGTAGGCTCATACCCAGGCACAGGAATCGCGACATCACGTCGGGCAGGGTGAGCCAGAAGGGCTCTCCGACGTTGTAGCGGTGCAGGTCGGTACTGAGGGTGTCCGGATAGAAGTGGTGTTCGAAGCCGCGCTGCGCGGTCTCCCAGGAGAAACTGCCACAGCCGTGGCCGACGTCGAACACGACGCCCCGCGCGCGGGCTTCGTGCACTTGCGGAATCCACCCGCGGCTGTCGACCATCCGGTTACCGCGCCCGTGGAAACAGTGAGTGAGGATGTCGCCGGGACGCAGGCGGTCGAGGACGTACGCCTCATCGGCGCCGCGGCTGACATGCACCATCAACCGGGCATGGGCATCCTGCGCGGCGGCCAGCGCAACGTCGAAGGCCTCATTCCCTCCGGTAGCTTCGCCGATCCGAACCTTCACCCCCACGGCGCGGTCGCGATGAGCGTTCACCATCTCGGCCGTTTCGATGGGGCGCGCGTAGCGCAGATCGTGCAGTTCGCCGATCGCCGCCGTGGGCAGCCCGACGCAGCCTACGTGGATGAATGCCAGCAGGTTCGCCTCGCAGGGGTCAATCGCCGTGCGCCGGAACTCGGGGAAATTGACGAAGCCCGTGGTGCCGGCGTCCACCGGGGTGGTGACGCCGCTGTTCAAGCCCAACTCGGCGTTGATGCCGAACTGGGAGCCTTCGTACCAATGGCCATGCAGATCGATGAGGCCGGGGCTGACATAGCAGCCGGCGGCATCATACACCGAGGCGCTGCCTTCGCCCTCCAGCCTTTCGCCAAAGGCGGCGATGCGTCCGCCGCGAATACCGATTTCGGCCGGCCCATCCCAATTCTGCGACGGATCGACGACGTGTCCGTTCCGGATCCACAAGTCAAAG
>JBJXGR010000287.1:0-11486 GCA_046160045.1 Bryobacteraceae bacterium | reverse complement strand
CTGGAGATCCTCCGCTTCGCGATTTGTGTACGCTGTCTGCCGATTTGCCACCTGGATCGAACCGATCACCTGCCGCCGAAAAACGATGTCCGAATCCATCGACCGGCCATCGGGACCCTGCTTTCCTAGCCCGCTGTCGTTGTTCGGCTTGGAATAGGCGCCCAGATCCTCGTCCTGTTCGGGAATGCCCATCCGCGCGGCACTGATCAGGGACCCGCCTTCATCGACCAAGCCCAGCCATCCGCTAGGACTGGCGAACTCGGCAAGCACGAGATCCAGGATGCCGGCTAGCAGGGCTTCATCGGCGCAGTCCTCTAAGAGGCCCCGGATCCGTGCGGCTAATTCCGGACGAGCCTCCAGACCTCTCGACGGCGCCTTGTCTCCGGTCGGTCCCATGCGTCAACGAGGTTCCGTCGGCTGCCACCTAATCTCCAGCTCCTCATTTCACGGTCGTTGTGCGGCGGCCGATTCCGGTTCTGGAGCACGCGACAGCCTAACTGCCTCTCTTGTCTGATCGGACTTTCCGGCTGCGACTTTACAGTTTCTCCAAAAGGCTATCCCGGACGGGAGATCCATAGCCGTCGCAGGATCAGCCCCAATCGCAACGTCCAGGCCCAGGTGCGCCAAGAGTTGCTTCGCACCAGCCGATTCCAGACCGTCTCATCAAACGCTTCGGCGGCCATCCAACCAGTGGCACACATCTGGACCAACAACGCGGCAGCCGGCATCATTCGGCGGCGAGCACTTCCAGAGTGTTTCCGGACGGATCCCGGAGGTAGCAGGAACGGGTCCCGTCGCGATGAGTTTGCAGCAACCCGAAGGCGGCGGCATCGGCCCGGAACACTCCGAGATGCGGTGGATGCTGGCTCGGGACCACGAGGGCCAGGCTCATATTGGCGAACCCGAGCAAAGCCCAAGTGCTGTCCTGATAACGCACCTCGCAATGCAAAGTGCGCGTGTACCATTCGACAGCCTGCGCAATGTCCGAGACAGCCAACGCGACGTGGTCGATCCGGTCAAGTTTCGATGAAGTCAATTTCTGTGCTCCCAGGTCCCTACCGGCGACGCCTGGCTGAATTTCTCGTAGTCGGGCCGGTCGGCCGCCGAACGATGACGAAAACTCCGGCGTAGTTCTCCGCCGGATAGAAGAAAAACGCCTGGCAACTGAAAGCCGTCGCCTTCCACCAGCCCCACTCCATGCCGGTTGAGGATGCCCGCTTCGAAACCGCGAATCCACACGTTCCAGCCGAAGAGTTGCCTCAGCCTGCCCCGGTGCAACCCGAACACCCGGTACAGAAGGCGATCGGGGTCACTGATGCGGTCTACATCCTCCAGGCCAAACCTCGCGAAGAACGCCTTCGCGCGTTCTTCCGGACTCATGTGAACCAGTACGATGCGTGTACCGGCCGATTCCAACGACGGACGGGCGGCGGCGATATCGGAGAGAGCCTCGCGGCAGAAGGTGCATCCGGCGTGCCGGAGGAACACCACAAGGACCCGGGATTCCGCTGATAACGAAGACAACGTCGCTCCATTTTGCGTCTCAAGAGTATCCAGAACGGCTGCGGCTTCCTTCGGGTCGTGGATCTGGCTCACGTCGTCCGTCCAATTCCTGTACACCTGCCGCAGGATTCCCCAAAAAGGCAGCCACCAGATCACGTCATTGGCCAGAATCGTCCAGCCAAAACTCGAGGGAAATGTCCCTTGGCGGACCGCCCACAGAAAGCCTAACGGTCCAAGGATCTTGCCCAGAAGACCCACCAAAACGATCGGCCAGTGGCGCAGCGGGTTCCACGATGCGATCGCGTACCCAACCCCGTATACCCCGACAATCATGCCGATGCACTGCCAAAGCTGCGGGTAGTTTGGCACGGGCGCTCCCGTCCACCGGAACAATGCGTCGGGCCAGAGGATCACGGATGTCCCCCAAATCAGGTTGTACGCTGCGGCGGCCGCCAACACCCCATTCATCCAAGTCCAGCGCATTCGCGCGGAATCGAAGCAACCTCTCAGATTGGAACCTTGATAACGTGCCAAAACCAACTCTCCTCCGGCGGAACAGAGCTAATGCCTTCCCAACTCATTAGATTCCCGCTCGCGCCAACCTGCTGCAAGAAAAGCGCGTTGTTTTCCTGAGGCAAGGCGGCATACTGGAGTCTGGCATGGACCGTCGTTTCGAGTTGCTCGAACATACTGCTGACGTGGGCTTCCGGGCGTTCGGATCGGCCCCAGCGGAGTTGTTCGAGAACGCGGCAAGGGCCCTCCTCTCGTTCACCGACGGCGAAACGGAACCGAACGAAACCCGCACCCTTGAAATCGGCGGCGAGGACTACGAATCCCTATTGATCAACTGGCTGAGCGAACTGCTCTATCTTTTCGACTCGGGCGAGTTTGCCTTCCGAACCCCGGTGGTCGGCGAGATCTCACCCCGGTTCCTGCGGGCGAGGATCGAGGGCAATCCCCGCACCCGCGAATCCTGGCGTCTGATCGTCAAGGCGGTGACCTATCATCAGATTGAAGTCCGGGAGGTCGGCGGCCACTGGGAGGCGACCGTCTATCTGGACGTGTAGAAACGGGCAACGCACCATGAACTGGGCTGATCGGTTGGAACGCATCGACGACTGCCGCTGGCGCATTCGCAAGGATGAGAAACACGGCATGCGCACCGATGTCGTCGTGTATGCCAGCAGGGCAATACTCGACCAGATCGCCAAGGACCGCTCCCTGGAGCAGGCGGTGAATGTGGCTTCCCTGCCCGGTATCGTGGGCCCCAGCCTGGCCATGCCGGACATTCACCAAGGCTATGGGTTCCCCATCGGCGGTGTGGCCGCAACCGATTGCTCGTACGGGGTGGTTTCGCCCGGCGGCGTCGGGTTTGACATCAACTGCGGGGTCCGCCTGGTGCGGTTCAATCTCTCGCGGGAAGACGTGCGGGACCGCATCCGCGAACTGGTCGACGAAGTCTTTCGCTCCGTTCCCTGCGGCACGGGCGGTCACGGCAGCTTCGACATCAGCCTCAAACAACTCGACGAGTTGCTGATCGAAGGCGCTCGCTGGGTGGTTCGTCAGGGACACGGCCACGCCCGCGATGCCGAGTTCACCGAAGCCGGAGGCGCATTGCCCGAGGCCGACCCCGGCGCAGTCTCGTCCCGGGCCAAGGAGCGCGGCCGGCCCCAGGTCGGCACCCTCGGCAGCGGCAATCACTTTCTGGAAATCCAGTACGTCGACCGCGTCCTGGACGTCGAGGCTGCCTGGCAGTACGGGCTTACCGAGGGGCAGATCGTCGTTCTGATCCACTCCGGCTCCCGGGGGCTCGGCCATCAGGTCTGCACCGACTTCCTCCAGCAAATGGGCTCGGCCATGAAGAAGTACGACCTCTCGGTCCCGGACCGGCAGTTGGCCTGCGTGCCGATCCGGTCGCCGGAAGGCCAGGCGTATCTGGGAGCCATGCGCGGGGCCGCCAACTTCGCCTGGGCCAACCGCCAGGCCCTGACTCACCTTCTCCGCCAGGCCTTTGAACGCGTCTTCGGAAAAAGTGCGCAGGCGCAGGTGGTCTATGACGTTTGCCACAACATCGCCAAGCAGGAAACCCACCAGGTGGAGGGCCGCAAACGGGAGGTGCTGGTGCATCGCAAGGGCGCGACCCGCGCGTTTCCCGCCGGACATCGCGAAATGCCGGCCGAGTATCGCGACGTCGGGCAGCCTGTCTTCATCCCTGGAAGCATGGGCACCGCGTCCTGGGTGCTTTCCGGCCAGCCTGGCTCCATGGCCGAGACCTTCGGGACCACCTGCCACGGCGCGGGCAGGCTCCTGAGCCGGACCGCCGCTCAGCGGGGCAAGGACTATCGCCAGGTGCTGCGTGACCTGGAGGAATCAGGCGTCTACGTCAAGAGCGAGACGAAAGCCGGCATCCTGGAGGAGATCCCCGAAGCCTACAAGGACGTCGACGAAGTGGTCGATGTCGTCCACCGCGCGGGTCTTGCGAAAAAGGTCGCCCGGCTGGTCCCGATGGGCGTGATCAAGGGGTAGCCTATTCGGCCACCAGCGTCACGCTGGCCGTGTCGTTGATCATCGCCAGATGCTCGTTGTGCTGTTCGGTGGAACCGGTGGGGATGATCACCAATTGCAGCACGCCCCCTTCGAGCGACTCACGGAACTCCTTGCGGGTATTCTCCCACAGGCGGACCTTGCGAATTCGGGTGTAGCCGGAATCGGTACGCGTGATCTCGCCGGAGGCGGAAGGAGAGCCGAGCGCAAGCCCGCCGGCCGCAGCAAACCAGTTACGTCGTGATACGTCCATACCATCCTTGCAGTTCGATTGCGTCAGCGGCTCCCGGGAGTCGAGCGGGCGACCCGCAGTCCGTTCCAGCGCTGGCGCCGCCCGGGACGCTCGCTGTGCCGAAGCGCCTGGTTCAGCATCTCTCGTGAATCCGCGTAGCTGCCGCCGCGCAGGACGCGCGCGTGTGTCCCAGCGGGCGATTCCCGGCCGTCCGAAGGGTCGTAAGGATACGGCCGGTTAAGGCTCGAGCACCACTCCCAGACGTTGCCTGACAGGTCATACAGGCCGAGGGCATTCGGCTGTTTCGACGCCACCGGTTTTGGCGCATAGGCCTCGACGGGCAGGAACGGTCCGGCCGCGCGGGCTGGCACGAGCGTGTTGTCCCGGAACCACGCCGTTTCGGGTCCCGGTTCGACGCCTTGCGCGGCTCGCTCCCATTCGGCCTCGGCCGGCAGACGGAAACCGCCCCCCGGTACCCGCTCGTTGACCTTCGCCAGAAACGCCTGCGCGTCCTCCCACGAGACTTGCTCCACCGGCATGCGGTCCGAGGTGGAGTGAGCCGCCGGGTTCGCACCCATTACCGACTTCCACTGGGCTTGCGTCACCTCGTGGATTCCCAGGTAAAAAGCACACTGACCGTATGCACCGGCTTCGAACCGGGAAGGTTGTCCGAACCCATCTCAAAATCGGCCCCGGGCACCAGCACCATCTCGAGATCAAGCTCGCGGACCCGCACCCGTTTCGGAAGTCCCGTTCGGGCGTCGACGTCTCCGCCCACGATGTCAAATCCCGGTACGGCGGGACTCAGCCTTCGCTCCGCGAGATGCAGCTTCCCGGCCGCACCGTGGTTTCCCGGGACCAGCTTGAGCGCCTCCGTGTAGGAGGTTCGCGCCCGCGCCCAGTCCGCGGCCTGCGCCTGCCGATCGCCTTCGCCGACCAGTGCCATGAACTTCTCCCAGCGGGCGACCAGCGCGTCCAGCCGTTCGTCCTTCGCGTTCGTTCCGCGAGTCGGATGAATCAGGGCGTGCGCATGATGGCAATCCTGGCACGCGGCCGTCTTCCGCGTCTTCGGGCAGCCTTTGGTGTGGCAACTCGAACAGAGAGCCGCGATGGCGGCATCGTGCGGAATCTTGTCCGGCTTGACGTTGTTGCGTTCGTCGACCACGTGCCCCCGGCTTACGCCGTGACAGCCCGTACACGTGTTGCCGGCTTTCTTATGTCCGGAGAGGCTCCACTCCAGGACGGAGACGACGTGACAGCGCGCGCAGACGCCGGCCTGCTGGAACTCACTCGGCTGCTGCGCCAGCAACCCGGCGCTCCAGACGAACGCGATCGCGATCAGGCGCGCCATTGATCTTGCAGCCACTGATAGTGGCGGGGTAGCCATGTCTTTCCGTGTAGGAGCGCCGCCTGCCGCGCCGCCTCGAGCGCTGACACTTCCTCCCGCCGCAACTCCAGATTCCTCTGGAGCGCGGCGTAGTTGCTCTCGACCAGGTCGTCGGAGAACATGCCGGGAATGGTGCAACTCAGGAACGGCCGGGAGTAGACATAGCGCAAGGCCGCCTGGCACAGCGTTTCGTCCGGCAGGCGGTCGAGGCTCTTGGTCAACTCCGCGACCACCGCCGGTAGAATGGTCCGGTTCTTCGACTGGTACAACTGAACGCGTTCGTTCTCGGGCGCCGATCCGGGTTTCGCCCTCGGGTCCAGCCGCACGATCGAACCAGCGGCCAGGGGCTTCATCGCAATCAGGCCGACTCCTTTCCTGATCGCCGCCGGCAGGAACTCGCTGTAGTCCGCCCGGGCATGAATGAAGTTGTACGGGAAGATGACATAATCGAGCCCTTCCAATTCCGTCAGCGAACTCACCATCATCCGTTCGCTGTGCGTGGAGATGCCGATGGCGCGGACCTTGCCTGCCTCCTTCGCCTTCCGCAGAACGTCCCAATCTTCCAGGATCTTGCCGTCGACTCCCGCGCCGTCTCCAATGTAGATGCGATAGAGGTCGACGTGGCCAAAGAGCTTTGCCGCCCGATCGATGTTCTCGCCCACGAACATCGGAAACTGGCGGCAGATCGACATCAGGACCTTATTGCGGCGCCCCTTCACGACGCGGGCCATCGGGTCCCACTGGCCTTCGCTTTCGTAGGTATCGACCAGGTTCACGCCGAGGTCGAGCGCTTTCGAGACCAGCCGGTCGCGCCGTCGCTGTCCTTCCTCGTTGAGGATGTTGTGATGCTGCAGCCGGACCTTGAAGGCCCCGTCGGTATGGGATCCGAGCGACATCAGGGAAACGTTAAGGCCGGTCTGCCCCAGGCGGCGATAGACCATACCTCCGCGCCGGAATTCCTTGACCGCCGCACCTGCCAGCGAGCCGGTAAGTCCGGCCAGTCCGCAGGTGCGGTACAGAAACTCGCGCCGGGAAGGACACATTCGCATCGTCAAACCTCCTGATGGTACAACCCGATTCTACATCCACCGGGTGGTTACTCGCGGCGCCCAAATCGGCCCGGCGACCGGCTGCGCCACCTTGATGATCTCCGCGGCTCAGCCCGGAAGAGGCCGGGATACAGTACCTAAGCGGAGTTCCCGGGTTACGTTCTAGACCCTGGGGTACCCGAGATTGTGACTGTGCAATTACAGATTCTCGGGCGAAGATGAACTCAGCGCCGCTAGCCGCAATTGGCGCCGTTCGGGCGAGGCGACCGGGGCGAAAAGAACAGGTCAGGACCAGGAACGCGCAAATGGAGAACTCCAGGAATTGCAGAAGGCACCCGAGATTCCCCGGCAACCGTGCTCTTGTGCGAGCAGCATGGCTGGATGAGAACGGCACGCTGAGAACAGGGCTGGGACGTCTGATCGATATTTCAGAGGGTGGGCTTGCGCTGGAGCTGCCTCAGGCGCCGCTGGACAACTCCACCTTGCGGTTCCAGTGCGACCGGCTCCGCCTGTACGGAATCGGTAATGTCCGCTATGGCGGCGGCCGCGGCCGTTGTGTCATCGGCGTGCAGTTTTCCGCCGGTACCCACTGGAAGGCGAATGTAACCCCGAATGAAGAGGTGGTGTTACCCCCTCGCGCGGTGTACGGTGCGCCCATAGAACTTGATTGGGAGTGGGATTCCGGGCCCGCGGGCGATCATGAGATCAATCCGGCATGAGGTCTGGAACCACTGATGACCATCTTCATGAACTGCCAGCTTTGCAACAAACGTCTCCCTCTGTTTTCGCGCCAGACTTACTGTTCGCCCTCTCACCACAAACTGGATAATGACCATCAGCGATCACTCTACCTGGCGCGTTTGGCCGACAATGCCGTCGAGGTCAAACGGCTCAACGCGGCACTGGAAGATCGCCTTGTGGGCGAAATGGGAAAGCCCAGGTTGTCCGCCTGAGGTTTTGAAAGAGCGAGGCCGCTTCCATTCCGTCCACAAACCCTGGGGTCGACGTCTGACCAGATATCGACCGCGCTACCACCAAAGCCCCGCGTAGCCGATGATCGCACCACGCTGGATCTCCCCCTGCAAGCCGAACACGGAGCCGCCTCCGATCTCACGAGTGGCCCGATGCCTCCAAGATGCGTACCCGATCCTCACCCAAAAAGGAAGTATCGCGCGATTGTCCAACGCAACTGTGAGGAGGGCGAGTCTAACGAGTACTACACAATAAGTCACGTAAAGCATACTGCCAAGGCAGGATCATACCCGGCAGCAGTTGTTAAACTAGTTGACACTTTGTAGAGATCCTGAGCCGGTCTTTAGGGCCATTTGCTGATCTTCGAATAAGGTATTTACCTCAAAATTCCTGGTCTCCCAATAGCCCGTACCGGATTCTACCGAAAACTGTCCAGTTCCTTTGCAGTACCTCTAAGTCTTGTTGTTCGTGCCGGTTTGTCTTAGATTCACATCAGCGGTAATTACGTTCACTCACCAAGCCGTGGGCTCTGATAAAAGAAACTCGCGCGGCTGAAATGGGTAAGCACTAATGATGAACTCATCGGAGACAGACAATGCTCGACGGACGTCGGAGTCACATGCTGGCGGGGATCCTGAATTTGCCCGTTGCCGGTCAATGGGAAACGGTTAAGTATCGTCATCCCTCCTATCTGAGCGTGAATCGGACAAACAAGCTTTCGGCGTGGAAGTGCATACTCCTCTTCCTGGCTGTTTCCGGGATGGCGTTGGGGCACCCCAAGATCGCCAAGGACCTGGAGAAGGCCGGCAAGGGCAACACGGTCGACGTGATCGTGCAGTACCGCCAGATCCCGACGGAGGCGCATCACGGCAAAGTGAGGGCCAGGCGGGGGCAACTGAAGAAAGACCTCAGCGTCGTCAAGGCGGGAGCGTACTCGATCGCCGCCAGCGAGTTGGATGCGCTCGCGGGCGATCCCGACGTCGTCTATATCTCTCCCGACCGGCCTGTCCAGGCGACGCTGGACTACTCCCGCCCGTCGGTTTTCGCCGATATCGCCCAGAATTCCGGGTGGACCGGCGCAGGCATTGGCGTGGCGGTGATCGATTCCGGTGTCTCGACACCTCCCGATCTAGTCAAGCGGATCGCCTATTCGAAGAGCTTCAACTCCTACGCTACCGACGAGAAATACGGCCACGGCACCCATGTCGCCGGAATCATCGCCGGCATCGGGAAGGACTCCTCGGGACAATACAAAGGCGTGGCCCCGGACGCCAAAATCATTAATCTTCGCGTGCTCGACGACAACGGCGCGGGGACGGACAGCGCGGTGATCGCAGCGATCCAGGAAGCCATCAGCAAAAAGGCCACGTACAACATCCGGGTGATCAACCTCTCCCTGGGCCGTGCGGTCCGGGAGAGTTATACGACCGATCCCCTGTGCCAGGCGGTCGAGCAGGCGTGGAAGGCTGGGATCGTCGTCGTGGTGGCTGCCGGCAACGGCGGCCGTGATAACTCACACGGCACGAGCGGCTACGGCACGATCAACTCTCCCGGCAACGACCCGTACGTGATCACGGTCGGCGCCATCAAGACCCTAGGCACGACGGGCCGCGGTGATGATGTCGTCGCCAGCTACAGCTCCAAGGGGCCGACCCTGTTCGACCAGATCGTGAAGCCGGACATCGTGGCTCCCGGGAATCGAGTGGTCGGGGTCAGCACGAAGGGTACCAGCCTGCTCGAGGACACCTACACGGCCAACAAGGTGGGCGCGGCCTATTTCAGGCTCAGCGGAACGAGTATGGCGGCGCCAATGGTGAGCGGCGCCGTGGCCCTGATGCTCCAAAAGGATCCGACGCTCACACCGGACAAGATAAAGGCCCGGTTGATGAAGACGGCCACCAAGAATTTCCCCGCAGTCAGCCTGGCGACCGATCCGATAACCGGAGCCACTTATTCAGTCCAGCACGATATCTTTACGGTCGGCGCGGGCTACGTCAATATCTGGGCAGCCCTGAACAACAGCGACTCGGTTGTCGCCGGCTCGGGAACGGCACGCTCTCCGCAAGCTGTGTACAACCCCGTTACGCGTAAGGTTTCGCTCGTTAAGAACTATTCCGTTGTGTGGGGCGACTCGGTGGTGTGGGGCGACTCGGTGGTCTGGGGTGACTCGGTGGTCTGGGGTGACTCCGTGGTCTGGGGCGACTCGGTGGTATGGGGCGACAGCACGACCGCCGGATTCTCCGTGGTGTGGGGCGACTCGGTGGTGTGGGGCGATAGTGCGCCCAGGTCGGAGACTGACCCCATCGCCATTAAGGGAGAGAACTGACATGCGACGCACGCTTCTAGGTTTCGAGGACACAGCGATGGAATCCATTGAGAACACGTATCGTGGCCCCCTGCCGCCAGGTCTGCCTTGCGCCCGCGCGGCCTTCTGGAGCGTGTTGCTCCTGCTGTTACCCGCCATCGCCAGCCTGGCGAGCGCCTCGAAGCTCGCCAAAGACCTGAACGGCATCGACAAAAGCAAGACCGTCGACGTCATTGTCCAGTTCAGCAGCCCGCTTTCGGAAAGCCATCATACAAAGGTAAAACAACACGGCGGCAGCTTGAAGAGAGCTTTGGGAGCCGTCAAGGGGGCGCTGTACTCCGTGCCGGCAGAGGCACTGGAGCGCCTCGCCGCCGATCCCAGTGTGGTGTACGTCAGTCCGGACCGGAAGGTCTACGCGACGCTGGACTACGCCACGCCCACAGTGAACGCTTCCATCGCAACGCAATCCGGCTGGGATGGCACGGGCATCGGCGTCGCCATTATCGACAGCGGTGTGTACTCCTCTCACCCCGATCTGTTAGCCAAGAACAAGTTCAGAGTGGTGTATAGCGAGGCGTTCAACGGGTCCACGAACGTAGCGGATGAGTACGGCCATGGCACGCACGTGGCCGGCATCATCGGCGGCAACGGCGCCTCCAGCACCGGGAGCGTATTCACCCGGACGTTCAAGGGAGTAGCGCCGGAGGCGAAACTCATCAACCTGAAAGTGCTCGACGCTAGCGGCCAGGGCACCGACAGCGGCGTGATCGCGGCCATTAGCCGCGCCATTCAACTGAAGGCGCAATACAACATCCGCGTCATCAATCTCTCGCTCGGGCACCCTGTCTACGAGAGCTATACGACCGACCCGCTTGGCAAGGCTGTGGCCGCGGCCTGGCAGGCCGGCATTGTCGTTGTTGTGGCGGCGGGCAACGAGGGGCGCAACAACTCGAAGAACACTTACGGCTACGGCACGATCGCCTCGCCCGGGAACCATCCGCTGGCCATCACGGTCGGGGCGATGAAGACCGTCGGCACCGTGTCGCGCGGCGACGATCTGATTGCCAGCTATAGCGCGAAAGGACCGACTTCGGTCGACCACGTCGTGAAACCGGACCTGGTCGCTCCGGGCAACCGGATCATCTCGCTGTACAACTCTAAGAATACGCTTCCCACGCAATACCCCGAGAACAGAATCCTGTGGGGCTATTACGCGACAAAGTGGCAAACACAGCCTTCCGCGACCTACTACCGGCTCAGCGGGACCAGCATGGCGACGCCGGTGGTGAGCGGGACGGTGGCGGCATTGCTGGAGAAATCTCCTACCCTCTCACCCGACCAGGTGAAAGCGCGGCTGATGAAGACGGCCACGAAGAGCTTTCCCGCCACCAGCATCGCGACCGATCCGGTGACCGGCCAGACGTATGTCAGCCAGTACGACCTGTTCACGATCGGAGCCGGATACCTGGATACCTGGGCCGCGCTGAACAGCAG
>JBJXGR010000286.1:0-15991 GCA_046160045.1 Bryobacteraceae bacterium | reverse complement strand
GCCGCGTTGAGCCCGTGCTCGAAGTCGACAAAGGTGTCCTGGCCCCAGAGGAGGTCCCGCAGTTCCTCCCGGGTGACGATCTCCCCCGGCCGATCCAGCAGCCGAATCAGAATGCGCACCGACTGTTCGGCCAGTTTCAGGCGGACGCCGCTCTTACGCAGTTCTCCCGCCTCGGGATCCAGTTCATAGACCCCGAATCGGATCGCGCGCTCTGGTTGACTGGATGCTGCCATAACGCGATCGGCTAATTAACTTAATTCGCGGTCAACGCTCGATTTCTCCAAGCCAGAGGTTTCCAGTCTCCTCCGTGAGGCCGAAGATAATGCCGTTGGGCAGAATCGCCGGCCCGAAATTCATTGCGGCGCCCGGTGATCGCAATCGCGTGCCGTGAAAGTGATATACCTCGAAGGGCTCCCCCTCAGGGCGTTTGGCAATCGGGTGCAGGCGTTGCGCGAAAACGCAGCGGAATCCGTCCATCGTCGTCAAGAAATAAAGTAGGTTGCCATCCGGGGACCACCACGGCCTTTCTTGGTGAACGCCCCCGTCCGCCACTTTGATCCATTCCTCCTCCCCCGGGGCGCGGCCTTCCTTCACCGGAGCAACATAAAGAGGCGAAGAACGTGCGGCCGGCGTGGAAAATGCGACCCATCGCTGGTCTGGCGAAAGTTCGGCGCCATTCATATTGTATTTGGGATGCGAAATCAATTCGGTTCTCTGGCCTGTTTCGACATCTACCAGCGAAAAACGGATGGGTTTGCCGTCCCAGTAAACGACCTTCCTTCCGTCCGGCGTCCATCCAAAGATGCTGGACGGTCCTTCCAAATCCAGCAGCTTCGTCGCTTCTCCACCCTTTGCCGGAATCAGGTACAGGGCGGCTTTCTCTGGCCCTGCGGGCGCAACTTGCGGAGCCTGCAGAAGCAATTGGGATGCGGCAAACTTGCAGTACGCGATCTGCGACCCGTTTGGAGAGAGCTTACCCCTTACTAAAGCCGAACTCAGCGAAATCACCGTCGTCTCCGCTCCGCTCGCCAGGTCGCGAAGGCGGAGCGACACGCTGTCGGGTGCGTCTTGGGTATAGATCAGCTTTCGCCCGTCCAAGGAGGCGGCGGGCATTACCTGCGCTCCGCCAGAGTGAGAAAGCGGCTTCATCTCACCCAGCGCCTTCCCCTTGTTCGGATCGACGTGAAGGCGCCAGAGGTGTGTGGAAATACTTCCCGCGGCAAACACGACGCGGATCTTGTCGCCTGTGCGGACCGCGCGTGGTGAGTGCTCGCCCCCGGCGCCGGTCGTCAACTGGCGCGGCCGCCCAGCAAGTTTCCACTGCCCATCCGAGAGGCGCGCCTCCCACAAGTGGCCTCGCTGGGTTTGCGGGAGCTGGGTGACGCTTTCGAACAAGAGCCTGTCTTGGAGCCAGTCGGGAGATCGGTTAAGATGCGCAACGATTCCCTGCTTGCGCAGAGCCGCCAAGATCCCCGATTCCACGCTTGGGCCCCCTTCCACAGGGGTAACCCACCAATCCATGGCCGGCGGATAGGTAGGAACCGTGGAGCTGCCGAGCAACAGCACGTGGCGCCCATCGGGGGAAAAGACCGGATACGAGGCCCACGCTACATCGTTGGCCAGTTGGCGCGGAGAGCCTCCGCCAACTGGAGCCAAAAAGATCTTCGAATCGCTGAACCAGCCGCCCGATCCGACCGCATAGGCCACCCATTTGCCGTCGGGCGAGAAGCGCGGCCCCATGCCCCTGGGGGCCAGCAGCCGCTCGTCTCCGCCGAGTGCGGGCATCACGTAGATCCCCCCGCCCTCTCGCGTGGAACGGAAGGCGATCAGCCCGCTGTCAGGCGAGAACCAAGGATCCAGTTCGTCTGCCTCGTCCTTGGTGAGCCGGATCGGCTGAGCGCCCTGCGCCAGCGGTTGCACCCAGATGTCGAGATTTTTCTGCGTTGCGCGATCGGAGGCGTAAGCAACTAACTTGCCATCCGGCGAGATTGCAGGGCTGGTGGTGAGCCCGGAATCCCGAGTGAGAGGGCGCGCCGAGAACTCCCGCGTCACGGGCACGGAGCGCCACCACCACCCGGCGGCAATGCCAGTAGCCACAAACAACACAGCAACTACCCAATGCAAGCGCCGCGAGGCATTCTCTCGCCCGGTAGCTTGTGGCGAGCCTTCCTCCGCTGCTGACTCCAACGGGATCTCGACCATACTGGCGCCGGATTTCAGGATCGGCCGGCTGACCTGGGCGATGAACCGGTAGCCCCGCCGCGGGACCGTTTCAACAAAGCGCGGGTTCGCCGCGGTATCGCCCAAGGCCTCCCGAAGTTTGTTGATAGCGGCGTTGAGCCCGTGCTCGAAGTCGACAAAGGTATCCTGGCCCCAGAGCAGGTCCCGTAGTTCCTCCCGTGTGACGATCTCGCCAGGCCGCTCCAGCAGGCAAAGAAGAATCCGTACCGGCTGTTCGGCTACTTTCAGCCGGATCCCGCTCTTGCGCAACTCTCCCGCCCGCGGATCCAGTTCGAAGACTCCGAATCTGATCACTCGCTCGTTCTGTTTAGCAGCTGCCACACTACTCCGCCTGCTGTCATGTTAGATTACCAACCCCGTGGAGGCGGCGGACCGAACAACGGCGCCTCAGAACCAAACCACCCCGCAAAAGCTAAGACACGCCGCCGGCGCCGGAAGGCGAAGCCGGGTGGACCAACGAGAAGCGCAGGAAGCCGCCAGAACTGGCTTGATCGCTGCCAAGTTGCGCCACAGAGGGCCCAGAAGACCCTCAGATTTGTTTCGAGCGCGTCCACCAGCTAACTCGGGAGTCTTCCGTCTGATACACGATGTCACCGTGTTCGGCTTGGACCAAAACCCTGGGCACGTCGCCTGCCTGGCCAACGATTTCCCAAACTAGGTATTGACAGATACTAGTTTGTCATGCAGACTAGTATGCAAGGAGGATGAAGATGCAACCGACCGATGCTGTTACCCGCGCACAATCGAGGATCGAGAACTACTGGCATGCCGACGGACTAGTGGACTTGGTTGGAGGAGCCGTGTTCCTGCTGCTGGCAGCCCGGACCTATTTCACGATCCCTCCGGAAGGCGCCGGAGGGAACCGGCTTTTGGATTTCTCGTTGTTTGTGGCGTTTTTGACATTGCTTGGGTTCCACCGCAGGATCGTGGATTTCGTGAAAGGGCGCCTTGTCTATCCCAGAACGGGTTACGTCGCGCCTCCACCGGAGGTGAAGTTCGACTCGCCGGTCGATGTCCTTTCGGTCACCGGCGAAGGTTGGATGGCACAGCAACAGCCGCGGTCGCGCCGGCCCTCGTGGCGGGAGATCGCGGGGGGCATCGTGGCATCGCTCGCCAGCGTGATGATCATCACTCAGGGGAGATGGGCTCCCGCGCTGGCGGGAGGACTCGCCGCCGCCCTGATCTTCGTGCTGGCTACCTTGGATCAAAGGAACCATTACCGCTTCACACTATTGTTGATCGCCGCAGTCTCCATGGCGGTCTCGATACTCAATGTCGAAGACAGGGCCCGCCCCGCGGCAACCTTTGGTGGAATCGGGTTGGCCCTGATTGTAGGGGGCGCCGTCAAACTCGTCCGTTACCTGACGACTCATCGGATTCAGGGGCGGTCGGCGTGAACGAACTACTTCGCGACATCGCCGCGCTCGACCGAGTGATCCACGAGCCTGCCCGACTAATGATTATGACCTTGCTCTACGCTGCGGGCGAAGCCGATTTCGTCTACCTGCAACGGGAAGGCGGATTCACCCAAGGGAATCTTTCCACGCATCTGGCGCGGCTGGAGGAAGCCGGCTACGTGGACATTGAGAAGACGTTTCGCGGGAAGTATCCGCTGACCATCTGCCGGCTCACCGGCAAAGGCAGGTTCGCCTTTGAGGGCTACATGAACACCATGCGGGGCGCATTCACCGCGCCGGGCTCGGAATAGACTGAGCCACCGGCTCGGCAAGCCAGACGTTGCCCCTCGTTTCCTCCATCGTGAAATAGAGTGCGTTTTTCGCAAAGCCCTTCGCGGAGAACCTGGGCCGATAGCGCGGCCCGTCGAAACGCTGAACCACGAAGGGGTCTCCCATGGGGGTCTTCACGCCCGGCCGGAGCTTGCGGGCCCAAAGTGTGTCGGCTTGATGGATGTAGAGAAGGTTCCCGTCTGTCGACCAGAAGGAGTCGTTGGCTTGGCCCTCGCCTGAAATGCGAATCCAGGATTCAGGTTTGCCTCCATCTTCGAACGCCGCCACGTAGACCACCCGGCTTCCCGTGTCGGTCAGAGTGAACGTAAGCCAGCGACCGTCCGGCGAGATCCGGCAACTCTGCGGGACTGCCGTGGGGTGCGAGAGGATATCCCGCTTGGTCCCGCTGGAGAGATCAACGGTCGCGTGCCGAGGCGGGTTGAGGGCGAAATAATAGTAGAGCAGCTTCCCGCCGTCGGGAGTCCAGGCCACGACGTTGGGACCGCAGCCCTTGCAGGCCAACTTCTGCACGCCTCCGCTCGAGGGTATCGTGTAGAAATCTCCACTGAGCCCAAACGCCACGTGCGCGCCATCGGGAGAGATCACGGCCCGCCCTTCGTTTGCTTTGCTTGCCGTCACCTGACGGTCCACACCCGTGTCCAGATCACGAATCCACACGTCGGGATCGCCTCCCCGGTTCGAGACGTACGCCAGCCTCCTGCCGTCGTCGGAAACATTCGGGGAGTTCACGCTGATGTTCTCACGCAACACGCGCCGCATTTCGCCGGTAACCCGGCCGGATGATGGTTCCAAGGGCAGCATCCATAAGCTTGAGTCAACCACAAGGCGGGCGAAGGCGATCCGCCCGTTGGCCGCCACCGATGGATTCGCCGCTCCGGCGCCAACGGTGATTCGGACCGGCTGCGAGGTTCCGTTGCCCTCCGACAAAGGGCTGAGCCAAAGATCGACGCCGTCTCCGGATCGGGCAGCGATGACCAACTGGTCATCGGCCACCGAGGCCACCGGAGAAGGGGTAATGCTGAAGGGCGCGCCCAACGCGGACTTCACTCCCACCCTGCCCAGTCGCTTCGTGATGCCGGTCTTTGTCGCGGCGCCGCCCGTAGCGGGAACCATCCAGTAATCCAGGGGCTCGTTGGGCATGCGGCGCGCCCACACCAGCAGGTGCTTGCCCTGGCGTGTCCAAGCCGGTGCAATCGCCCAGTCGAGGCCCGCTGAGATCTTCCGATCCGAGCCACCCTCGGCCGGGATCAAGCGTACCTCGCTCGGTTGACCGTAATCCCCTGTCGAATAGGCGATCACACTGCCATCGGGAGAAATCCGGGCGTCACGACCCGCCGGCGTGACCATTTGAGGCGTTCCGCCGAGGGCGGGGACGACGAAGATCCCCTTCTCCTCCCCCCAATACCCCAACTGGAATACAACCCTTCTGCCGTCCGCGGAGATGGACGGAATGGACTCATGCGTGGGCGACGACGTGAGCCGGAAGGGTTGGCCGCCGGAGACGTGCTGAATCCAGATGTCGAGATCTTTGCCCGTGGCCCGATCGGATGCGTACACCACGAAATTGCCGTCGGCGGAGATGCCGGGCTGGAACGTAAGGCCCGAGTCCCGCGTGAGCTGTCGCAACTCGTAGTGAGTTTCAGTCGGCCGTTGACGGAACAGAAGGAACCCCGCAATCGCGGCCGCAACGACCCCGGCGCCTGCGATCCACCAGCCCAGGCGATTCCTTGCCGGGGGCGGCGCGGCGGGGGTGGGTGTCGGCGGTTGAACCGGCTGGGCCTGCACCGGCTGTTCGACTCGGGCAATGAAACGGTATCCCCGCCGCGGTACGGTTTCGATGAACCGAGGGTTCGCCGCGGAGTCGTCCAGGACTTCCCGCAGCTTGTTGATCGCAGCGTTGAGCCCATGCTCGAAGTCGACAAAGGTGTCCTGGCCCCAGAGCAGGTCCCGGAGGTCCTCCCGCGTGACGATTTCCCCCGGGTGCTCGGCCAAGTGCTCCAGGATGCGGAACGGTTGCTCCGCCAACTTCAGCCGGAACCCGTTCTTGCGCAACTCTCCCGCCGGAGCGTTCAGTTCAAATACCCCGAACCGGACCACCCGATCCTCAGGACCCATCAGGGTCATTTCCAGCTCTCCGACGTTGGAACTGGCACCGAGTATATCACAACAAGCTTGATGACCTCGATTCACGACCACGAACAACCCATTTATCTACATACACTTAGCTGATGAGAAACAACTGATCGCACCATGAGCCACTGCCGACCCGCCAGCCATGGAGGTAGCCGGCGTCCCGGCGCAAAGTGCGTTCATGACACGACGCGCTCTGTGGTTTCTTTTGGCAATGCAGGTTCCGGCAGTACCGGCCGCCGAGGCCCCTGCCATCACCGTTCACCTGTACGACCTGGCGAGCGTCCCCGAAGAGGTTCTGGCCCAGGCGGCGGACATCACAACCCGGATCTACGCCGGTGCCGGAGTTCAGTTGCATTGGGTTCGGCATGAAGCACCCACCGCCAAGTTGGGGCTGGGCAACCCGTTCCGCCCGAACCCGACGCCGGCCGAAGTATCTGTCCGGCTGCTGCCGAAGCACTTGTCCAGAAAGCTGGCCCGTCCCGGGTCGCCCATGGTCGGCATTGCCTATCCGGTGGGGCAGGGTGACTATCGGTTTCTGGCTACTCTCCTCTACGACAGGGTAGAGCTTGCCGCCCGCAGCTACGGCGTCTCCGCCTCCTGGCTGCTCGGTCACCTGATAACGCACGAATTGGGCCACCTGCTGCTGGGGCCGGGAGCGCACGCCAGAGCGACGATCATGGCATGCCCCTGGGACACAAACGAAGTCCGCGACGCCAAGCGCGGCTGGTTGAGATTTGCCGCGACACAGGCAGTTACGCTACGCTCCAACGTGGCCTCACGCCTCGAAGCCGCCGCGTCGAAGGCCGGCGAGCCAGCAATCCTGGCGGAGGCTGCCCCGCCAACAGCGGCACGCTGAACCCAACCCAGACTCGACTGGAGTCCGCGGACACACTAACATGAGGATTGTCATGCTCCTTCTCCGGTGCCTGCCTTTGGCTGTGGGACTTGCAGCGTCGCTGGCTGCCGCCGAACCGCTGCCGTTCGAGATCAAAGCCGAAAAGATCCTGCGCGAGTACGCCGCCGGATGGCAATGGTTTCATCCCCGCCCCGCGGCAATCCCCGGGATGGGCCGCAACGGCGCGCCGCTCACCATTCTCACCATCCAGAAACACTTGGGCGCCTCCGACCACTTCTCCGGCATGTCCATCATGTCCAGCGACGACTTGGGCAGGACATGGAAAGGACCTGTCGAGATCCCGGAACTCCGGTGGGCAAAGGAATCCGAGACCGTCGACATCGCCGTGGCCGACATCACGCCGGGGTGGCATCGCGCCTCCGGCAAAGTGCTCGCCGTGGGAGCGCAGGTCCGGTACGACAAGAAGGGGACCCAACTCGAGGACCGCAAGCAACGGCTCCTCGGGTATGTTGAAGGTGATAAACGGGAAAACGGGTCGCCAGCCGCCCGCTCGTTGGACGGCTCCAGCCGCTGAGCGTAGACACAACCGCAATGAACCGCAATCAAACGCCTGTTTTGCCGGATCGCAAAATGCCCTTGACATTTTCGCAAATGGAGAGCATTCTACAGTGTCGATTACTTGTTAAGGACATTACAGCGAAAAACAAATCCTGAACTTCGACCGCTTGCCGGGCTGACCTGCCATACGTCAGCGCTTCGTAAATTGCGGCTGGAATGCCGCCGACACCCTTTCCGACCGATACATATCATAGCTCATTTGAGACGGCACATCTGTTCTGCTCTACAGATGACTTGTCTTTACTTTCCGCCTTCAGAACCACCGGAGGACCGGGCTTTATGCAACCCTTCTGTCCATCACATTCTTGGTGTCCCTTTCCGCAATCGCTTCCGTTTCGCTTCGTCTCGCGCTCGCTGGAACTGCCACGCTGCTAGTGGCTCAGCAGCACCAGCAGTTGTTTGTCGACGTGGGTCCGGCACTACCCTATTACGACGCTGTCAATATCATGGGAGAGCGCCAAATCACCACCGGATGTTATAGCTCGGTGGAGTATTGCCCTGATATTGTGATGACACGGGGGCAACTCGCTGTATTCCTGATTCGCGCAGTCTACTGGGCGAAGACGGGCAACCCGGAGAATTTCACCGTTGACGCCACTCCGCACTTCACGGATGTGCCAGTATACCATCCATTCTTCAGATACATTCAGGAGATGCAGGAACTCCAGATCACCGGCGGGTGCACCTCTTCGACCGTGTACTGCCCGGATTGGCCGGTACAAAACTACATGATCGCGGTGTTCACCGTACGGGCACGCCAAATCGTGGATTCTGGAGTGATCAACAACAACATCGCTTGCCCGACCGATTTCTCGTGCAATGACTACTTTCCTTACGATGCCGGAAGCGGAACCACGTACTGGAAGTATATCCAAAAGGTGCGGGAGTACGTCGGACCCAATGCCCATAATCCGGAATCTCCGATTGGGTATTTTCGGCCAAGTTCGCCGCTGCCACCCGACGTCACACCACCTGCCGGCTACGGCGTAAAGCGGGGACCGGGGGCGTTCTACATTGTGGATGGTGTTATGGGAAAGGGAATGAAACCAACGGTGTTGGAGACGAACCTCGGGGCCATTCCGATCGATAATTACTTTCTGGCCAACGTAAGGGCTAACGGCACCGCGGCGCTGCGTAACTGTCCAACCACATGGACCGTCCAGAACTGCATCAAGAGTCTATTCAGTCGTGACGCCTACGGCCAGCCCTACTATCGCACCGAGAACTTCATTGACCAGGGTGTGACAGGGGTACGGTTCCAGTTCGGCCTTACGGGTGGGTTTTACAGCACGGCGTGGGACAGCAATGGGAATGTCCTGGCAACGTGGCGCTCCAAACTGAGAGCCTTTTTGACCGACCTCAAGTCTTACGGTATCCAGCGAGTGACGCCTACACCCGTGTTGGTGGAAGACTGGGGTAGCGGAACCGGAATGATCGCGCCAGGAACACCGCCCTATGCAGACCAGTTTGAGTGCGGAACAGGCGGGATCAAATTGAAGTTTCTGAAATGGGTTCCGTTTGGCTTCCTGAACACGTCTCATCCATTACCACCGCCGGCATCCGATGCGGGTTATCCGGACTGCCAGGGAGTCAATTCCGGTTACCAGACCGCCAACGCGAATCCCTACTTCTGGGGCTGGCAGCCCTTCTTCAATCTAATTGATGCAGTCCTTTACGAAGCCGGTCCCAATGGTGCTGGGATGCAGATTGGAGACTTCGAACTTCAAAACGAGGTTAACCCTCTCAATTTCACCGTGTATGCTCGCCTGATCTATGACAACAAGCACCCAAGCGCGGAGGATCCTAATGGAACCGACGTGGTTGGTAAGATCCGGGAACTCATGAATGCGCGTGGGTTCACCGGCAGCCGGGCAACGTTTTCGGTTCCGATTAGCCGGCCATCATCTCAAGGTTTCGACTGTCCGTCGGTGTGGGGCGACTCTGCGCAGATCATCCACACCTCCAACCTGGCCGGCGCCTTTGCCGGATCTCTTGGCGATCAAGTTTATGGGTTGTTTGGGCTCCCGGCTGGCTTTAGCTTCAACAACCGTCTCGCTTGTGGGGGTGCCACGACCGGCATGATCTCGCTTCCAAAGCACTACTCACAGCCGACGGCCACGAACATGCATGCCCACGTCTGTCTTGAACAGGCCGATGGCAGCTGTAGTTTGACGCTCGACGCGACATCCACCGCCCAAAGTCTCTACAACGGCGTGTGGATCTTCCTTTCCTGGCGCGGACTGAGCGGCAATCGAATGATTTTCGGCGAAACATCGAGCAATCAAAACTGCGACGGACACGTGTCCCGGCATGCCAGGGACAACGTGGACGGCTATTTGAAAAGCACCCTGAAGTACTCCGATGCTTACAACACGGCTTTCAGACCGTGGTATAACGCCGCCGCGGACGATTCGTGCTACAAACCGGTGGCGATCGCGCCGCCGTTCGATTCGCGGCACTTGTCCCAACCGTAGGGGGCTATTACATTGAGGGAATACTATCATGCACGCACATCACATCCTCTTCGCAGGCGCGCTCCCATTCTTCGCGGCGTCACTCCATCTGTTCGGGGCGGATGGAGGAATAACGGGCTCTGTTCGCGACCAGGACGGCAACGCGCTTGCCGGCGCGAAAGTGCACTACAGACGCCTTCAGACCTTTGCTAAGAACTCCTGGACTCCACTCGGGCCGTTCGCTGACGCGCTTATCGAAACGGGCCCGGATGGCTCGTTCGGCGCGCGAGACCTGCCAGCCGGGACCTACGTTCTTTGCGCGTATGGTCCAAAACCGAACCACCTGCCCTCTTGCGACTGGAGCCTGCCTGTTTCCACGATCGCGGTGGGCGGTGGCTTGACCGGCGGCGTTACATTGACTGTCCGGAACGGAACGCTGGTTCGGTTTGTCTTACAGGATCCGAATCGACTCCTGGCCAGCGGGTTGCGGTTGGGGCTGACGCTAATGCTTGGCGATGGCCGCTACGTGACCGCACGGCCAGCGACCGGCAGCGGTGGTTCAACCCCGGAGTACCGGGCCGCCGTGCCGCGGACCACTGTTTCTCGCCTGATTGTTGAAGGCGACGTCGACTTGGCCGATTCCTTGGGAACAACTGTTCGCAAGGACAGGATTGGGCTCACTCTGCCCGCGTTCTCGGGGGACGAAGCGGTAGTCACGCTCACAGTACGGTAACGTCCGGGGCGGCCTGTTGCCGTCTGTTCTCTCTCGGGGGGAGAATGGCAATGGGCCCCCTCACCAGGAACTTGAATAGTGCCGGCGAACTGAACACCGCCCGCCATGTTATTTCTCATGGTCCGCAACCAGCGGAGGAGTAGCCGCAGATGGCCCAAATCAGAAACGGAAAGCGGGTTCACGTGTTTGCACGCCAGGGAACGTGTTCCGCGAGACGCGGGTACAACTATCTGGACGGTCGAACCGGGAGTCCCAGGGCCGATCGCGGTCCTTGCCGTGCGCCATGCACGCCTCGCGCCGCCGGCGTTCCCTGTCTGCGGTTTCGACGTATCCCTTTCCTCCTGTTGATGTTGTTGCCGATCGCCGCCGAGGGCAGACTCCCATTTCATTCGCTCGGGTTGCCTTCTTCGGGAGTGGCGGTACCCTTTGGCTTCTTTGCAAGCCATTCCACCGGCGCGCGGGCGGTCTATGAAGCTCGCACCTTCGCTCTCTCGTATCGAATCGAAGGGACTTGCCTGTGGGCTGTCGCCGGACCGGCTCCGGAGACGCCCACCGTCTTCGCTATGTCCTTTGTCAATGCAACGTTGAACAAGGGGCGGCTGGAAGATTCACTCGATGCGACGGCCACGGTTTTTGGCACGGCGAACGGAGCCACTCAGGCCCGGACACACCCACTCTTCGCAAGCCTGACTTTTCCTGACGCCTACCCGGGCGTTGACCTTCATCTCGCTTCCCGCCACGGGGCCTTGGAATATGGGTTTCGGATCAAGCCCGGGTACTCGCCGCGGGCAATTCGGATGCGCTTCCCGCCTAGCGTGCAGGTGACCGTCAATGACTTCGGGGAACTCGAGGTTCGGGCGGGAAAAGCGCTTCAGTATCACCGCCGCCTTCAGGCGTTCCAAAACATCGGCGACGACCGTGTGCCGGTATCGGCTGCGTTTGTACAAACGGGCCCGCGGGAGTTCGGCTTCCGCGTCGGTTCGTATGACCGGACCCGCGCGTTGATCATCGACCCGGCGCTCGATTACGCGATCAACTTTGATGGTTCCGGCGGGGAGCGGGGCTGGCCGGGCCGCTTGTACGGGATGTCCTTCGATCAGTCCGGTTTTGTGTACCTGTCGGGGTACACGTATTCTCCCGATTTTCCGGTCACGGCCAATGCGCTGCAAAAGAAGCAGGCCGAACCAACGTTCAATTCGGATGCGGTGCTGGTGAAGCTCAATCAGAATACCGGTCAGCTTGTCTACGCAACGTACCTCGGAGGAGCCGGCTCGGATTACGCGCGCGCGGTTGGCGTGGATGGCCGGGGGCAGGCGATCCTTGCGGGATCAACAGCTTCGCCCAATTTTCCTCTTCGGAACGCCATCCAGACGAGCATTGGTTCCGGCGCCTGCTATCCGCTCTGTCTGGCCGACAACTTCTTCGCCAAATTGCGCGCTGACGGTGAGGGGCTCATCTACTCTACGTACCTGGGCGGAGTCTCCGAAGATCTCCTCCGGGGTATGAGGGTGGACCCTAGCGGGTACGCCGTGTTTGCCGGGAACACGAATTCCGTCAATCTCCCGACAACGCCGGGCGCTTTTCAGAGGACGTACGGAAGATCCCTCAACTGCTCGGGGTGTTATGACGGTTTCGTCGGGAAGATCCTCAACGACGGCCAACTGGGCTATCTGACCTACTTCGGAGGTCTCGGGTCGGACGAGATTTGGGGTGTAGCTCTCGACCGCCGGGGCAATACCTACATCACCGGTAGGACACAATCGCCCGATTTCCCGGTCACGCCAGGCGTCCTTCAACCGGTTTATCGGGGACCTGGGTGCGAGATTCAATGGGACTGTGGTGACGCCTTTGTGTCAAAGCTCGATGCTACCGGCACGCGGCTGGTCTGGTCGACGTTCCTGGGCAGCGCAGGCTGGGACCGCGCCACTGCCGTGACTGTGGACACCTCAGAGAATGTATTTGTCAGCGGGTCTAGCTCGTCCGCCAGTTTCCCGACAACCCCGGGGACCTATGAACCGGCCGGTTCAGATGGGTTTGTGGCGAAACTATCGCCGGATGCCACGAGAATGATCTGGGGTACCCGGCTGAGTTCGACGTACTCGGTCAATGGGATGTTTGTGAACCCTGCCGGAGAGGTCTTCGTCGCCGGCGATGCAATCCAGCGATCCCCAAGCCAGAATCCCCTGCAACTCTCCGTCAGCGACACGCCACAATACTGCCCCGACGTACCCGGGACCATGTACGATTTTGCTCCTTGTTCGGATAGTTATGTCGTGCAACTCTCCGCCGACGGCGCGAAGTTGCTGTTTGCCACCCCATTTGGCTGGCGCGCCAACGATTTCGGCATGGCTGTTGCGCAGGACGAAACGAATCGAATCTATCTCGCGGGCCATACTCACGGGGGAATTCCCAGCACAGCAGTCATCGGCAGTGCGTGGGGGCTCTTCCTGGCCCGGATCGATCTTGGCAGGACCGCCCCGGCCATCGCGTGGGACTCCCTTCGTGATGCTGCGGGCTTCAGAAACACTGGCGGGTTCCTGGCTCCCGGGGGTCTGATGACGGTGTTTGGCGCCAACTTCGTCGAACCAGGGGTCTTCCAGGCTCCAGGGTTCCCGTTGCCCACCGAACTGAAAGGATTACGAATCCTGATCGGCGATACTCCCGCGCCAATCCTAGTGGCCGCCAACGTCGACGGCGTAGAACAGATCAATTTCCAGGTCCCCTTTGAGTTGCCGCCCCCGTACTTCAGGCTGGTGGTCGAACGAAACGGTGTCAGGAGCTTGCCGATGTGGGCTACGCAAGTTGTCTCTGGCAGCTATCCGGGGGTCTTCACACTCGGCGATGGCACTGCCGCCATTCAGCACAGCGCCGACTACTCTTTGGTGACTGCCGAGAGTCCTGCCAAGCCCGGCGAGGTTCTGATAGCCTACGCCACGGGCTTGGGCAAGGTGATTCCTCCTGTCTGCACGGGTTGCGCAGCCCCGCTGGATGTACTCTCCCGAACCGAGCAGACGCCATTCGCCTACTTTGGCGTCTCGCTCGAGTCCAACCGCCCGAATCCGGAAACGGAAGTTCTATTTTCGGGGTTGGTCCCCGGCCTCGCCGGGGTGTACCAGGTGAACTTCCGCGTCCCCGACAACGTGCCAGCGGGGATCTACCAGTTCGCCTTGTCTTACTCCAACAGTCTAAGTAACGTGGTTGCGGTACCGGTGGCGCCTTAAGCGACCTGCCCTCTGCTGCCCGGCGGGCGCCAACAAAGCGGACCGGGGCACGCGACTCGCATTCGCTGATAGGAGACGATGCAGGTAGTCGACCCGCGCTCGGGCGCAGTTCTCCCGCGCAAGCAATTCCGGTGCAAGCTGCCACCCGTCCGGCAGCGGCAGCGGTGCGTAGAAGGCGCCTGGACTCGACCACGCTCGCACCGACACCGTATCATCAGGACTGTCATGATGCTTCTTCGATACCTGTCATTGGCTTTGTTCGCAGAGCCTCTATTCGCCGCCGAGCCGCTCCCGTTCGAGATCAAAGCCGAAAAGATCCTGCGCGAGTACGCCGCCGGATGGCAATGGTTTCATCCCCGCCCCGCCGCGATTCCCGGGATGGGCCGCAACGGCGAACCGCTCACGATCCTCACGATCCAGAAACACCTTGGCGCCTCGGACCACTTCTCCGGCATGTCCACGATGTCCAGCGACGACCTCGGCAAAACGTGGAAAGGGCCGGTCGAGATCCCGGAGCTCAAGTGGGTAAAGGAATCGGAGACCGTCGACATCGCCGTGGCCGACATCACGCCGGGATGGCATCGCGCCTCCGGCAAAGTGCTCGCCGTGGGAGCGCAGGTACGTTACGACAAGAAGGGGACCCAACTCGAGGACCGCAAGCGCTCGCACCAGACGGCGTTCGCGGTGTTCGATCCCAAGACCGGACGCTGGTCGCCCTGGAAGACCGTCCGGATGCCTGCCGGGGAGAAGTTCGACTTCGCCCGCAGCGCCTGCGCCCAGTGGCTCGAGATGGACGACGGCGCCGTGCTGCTTCCGTTCTATTACGGCCGCAACGCGAAAGTGCCGCACTCGGTGACCGTCGCTCAGTTCCGCTTTGATGGAAAGGATTTGCGTTTCCTCCGGCACGGCAGCGAGCACCATTCGTCCGACGTGCGCGGGTTGGTGGAGCCGTCGATCATCCGGTTCCAAAACCGCTACTACCTCACCATTCGCAACGACCTCCGCGGCTATGTGACCGTGGGCGGCGATGGCCTCAACTACGCGCCGGTGAAGGAATGGCGCTTCGACGACGGCGGCGAACTCGGCAGCTACAACACCCAGGCCCACTGGCTGGCGCACAGCGACGGGCTGTTCCTGTCGTACACGCGTAAGGGCGCCAACAACGACCATGTGTTCCGCCACCGCGCCCCGCTCTTCCTGGCGCAGGTGGATCCGCAAACCCTTCGCGTGATGCGCCGCACCGAGAAGATCCTGATGCCGGAACGCGGAGCGACGTTCGGCAACTTCGGCGCGGCGGCGATGACCCCATCCGAATCGTGGGTGACCGATACGGAAGGGATGTTCTTCGAGGCGGCCCGCCGGCGAGGCGCGGAAGGCGCGACGTGGCTTGCGCGGGTGGTGTGGTCGAAGCCCAATCGCCTCGTGCAGGGTCCAAAGCGTTAAGAAGCTGGAATCAGCGGCCACTCTCCACGACTCCCGACGACCCGCAGCAATCCGAGCCGCGACCGTGAGGGAGTGCCACATGGGCCTGCGGCCCACCAAAGGTGATGAAAAACGCGCTTGCAGCCCCGAGCGTAAGCGAGGGGGTCCCTTCCCGCGCGCCAAGGAGTTCACGGCCCAAGAGCGGTTTTTCAAGGGAGTCCCCATGGGCCGCCCGGCCGATCCACTCAAAAAGCGCCCGTATGCACCGATACGGGTAAGTGAGTGAGAGACTTGGCCTTGATCCGCGCCGTCGTAACGGCGATTGTAATGGTCCTCGGTCAGTCCGGCCAGACCCTGTTCCCCGCGAGCGAAACCAGGCTCAGGCTCAAGTCGCGAGAGGTGGGGAAGGGCGAGGCCACGGAGTTGCGCGGTTCCCCCCTGCGGTTGCGCGCGGGACTCTCGCACTACCTGCTCGCCTTCTCCCGCCCGCTGACGACGGACGATGCGGACCGGTTGGTTTCGCAGGGGGTCCGAATCGTGGGATCGATTCCCGGGCAGGGATTCGT
>JBJXGR010000285.1:0-3777 GCA_046160045.1 Bryobacteraceae bacterium | reverse complement strand
CCACCAAACGGTCCCGTTCGGCTTGTGTCATCAATAGCTGTCCTTCTTGCACCTCCCCAGCCTGGACGGTGTCAATAGGACATTTCTACTTTGCGCAAATAGGACATTATCATTTTGCGTTGACACTGGCGGGTCTCATCTTGACAAACCGCCGCTCAGAATGAGCCAATCTCGCATGATGGCCTCTCTTCACGGCGTTTTTCCCTCCCGATACCCGCGGCACTATGGATCAGTGGCTTGGCTGCTGCTGGCCGCCATCCCGCTGATGGCGCAGGCTCCAGTCAACTTCGTACAAAAGGTGTTTGGTACCGGAGGCGATCAGCCGATGTTGGGCCGTGAGGCGCCGGCATTCACGCTGACCCTGGCCAGCCGGGAGTTCAGCGTGGAGCGGAGCGGCAACACCGCCCGGCTTACGATTCCGGACATTCCCGTCCGTTTTGAGATGCGCCACGAGCGGCAGTCGGGCATCGATCTCTACCGCCTCCGGCATGCAAGAGACTCCGAACTGCGGGGCGAGCAGATCCGGTCGGGTTGGAGCTTCGCCGCGGGTTTCAACGACTCGATGACGCTCGACACGGGCGCTCTCCAGGGACAGCCTCTCTATCTGCCGAATGGCAAGGTGCCCGACAATCAGTTCACCAACTGGGGATCGCTGTTCTATCACCGCGAGGCCAACCTGGCGGTGGGGACGAAACTCAGCGGCGCGGAAGCCTCGCGCCATGCGCGGAGGGGGCACTCGCGGTTCACCGGGATCACGACCCTGCAACTGGTCACGACGTCGGGTAACCCCAATTTGGAAATCGTCTTCTTTGCGTATCGCCCTAAAGACTCGCGCTTCTGGTGGGCCGAGTGGCTTCAACTCCGCGGTACCGGCGATCCGGACATCCCGGTCAATTTCTTTCCCATCCTCAGCGCGCGGGACATAAGCTGGCAGCCGGGAGAGTCGCAGGTGGTCAGCGTGATTCCGGGGCCGCGCGACGCCGGACGCGAGATGGAGATGGTGGTGGTGGATGAGATCCGGCAGACGCTCGTGTCCCGGATTCCTTTCCGGTATGAACTGCCGGTGACGAATGTGAGCGTGCGGGCCGGCGACTGGCCGTTCGGTCTCTATCGACTGATCCTCGTGCCCAAAGGGGCAAGCGTAGATCCGGCGGCCATCGACCTGAACGGCAAGTTGACCAATGTGATCGTCCGCCCGAAGAGGGCGCAGGGACAAGTCCTCTTCATCGCCCCGACGGACATGTGGTGGGCGTACTCGACCAACGGCGGGCACGACTATCACGGCTGGCGGACCTCCTACGAGGGAAGCGTGGGGTACTCGCCGACGGTCATGAGCAGCCGCCACCGCCGCTTGAATCACTTCTATTACAGCCTCTACGAGCGGTACAACGACATTCACCACTTCCGTCACCTCAGCGAGCTTTCAAAAACGGAAGGATACTCGGTCGATTTCGCTACACAACACGACGTCGCGCTGGGCCGCGTCCGATTGGACGATTACCGCCTGGTCCTGATCGGCAATCACTGCGAGTTCACGACGAAGGAGAGCCACCAGCGGTTCCAGGAATACCTGGGACGGGGCGGAGCGGTGGTGATCCACGGCGGCGATTCATTCGCCGTGCTGGTGGAGTACCTGCCCAGCCTTTCCGAGCCGCGCTACCTATGGCAGCGAGGTCACATCCGCACCCATCTGAGCGATGCCCCCAGCGACTTCCGGTCACCCTCCCTGCTGGACAAAGACGCACCGCCGGACGCGCCGATCCTGAATGCCTCGGCCGGAGACGCCATCGACTATCTGAACGTCTTCCACTCGACCGTCGGTTATTGGATTCCCGGCAGCAGGGCCGTGATCGCGAATGCGGGCCACGCCATCGTGAGCGGCATGAACCTGAAACCCGGGGACGAAGTGCCGGGCCCTTGGGGCGGGGAAGTGGATTTCCTGTACGAGCCGCGGGCCTGGGATGTTCTCATCCGATCGGACAGGGCCGAACCGGAGAGCCGCGAGTTCGGCATCGATGCGTTTGACCCGACTCCGCTGCACCGGGTGGGTCTGGCGGTTCACAAGAACCTGCGCCTGGCCGTGGTGTGCGGGGAGAACTTCCCGAACATTCTCGTGTCGCCCGCCAACTCCCGCTTCCGCGAAGTGTACCGCCGGACGCTCCGCCATTTGCTCGACATCGGCAAGAGCTTGGAAGGGCCCTCGCTGACGCCCACCCAAGGAGATGGCTCGCTGTTCGAGTTGGAGCGGGCCGAACCGGCCAGCGCGGTGCGGTATGAACTTCCGGAGTTCATTGACTTCGCGGAACCGGAGTGGCATAAGAAGGCGACGGCGTATGCGCATTACGTGGTGGAAGGGTCCGCGGACGGACGGCGCTGGTTTACCCTCGCGGACCGGAGGCATGGTCCGTGGCGGGGCGTACAAACCGATCTGCTTTCCGGAACGCCGCTTCGATACATCCGATTCGACGGCACGTTCTCCGACGGCCAGCCCTTCCGCGTGCGGAACCTCCAGGTGATCGCTTCGAGGGCGCAAGGCATACCATGATCGGCGTCTTTGAAAGCATGCGAGGCGGGTTGATCGTGTCGTGCCAGTCCGAAGGCGACGATCCGTTCAACCAGCCTCCTTATCTCGCGCTGTTCGCGAAAGCCGCCGAGATGGGAGGGGCGGTGGGGATCCGGGCGCAGGGCGCCGCCAATATCACCGCGATCGCCGGGGCCGTGTCGCTGCCGGTCATCGGAATCACCAAGAGCACGTTTCCTGATGGCTCGGTCCTGGTGACGGGTGACTTCGCCGACGTGGAAGCGGTCACCCTGGCCGGAGCCGCGGCGGTGGCTTTGGACGCAACGGACCGCGTCCGGCCGAATGGAATGCGGGGCGCGGCCTTCCTGGTAGCCGTCAGGGCCGCCTGCCAACTGCCGCTGATGGCGGACATCTCGACCCTTGAAGAGGGTGATGCGGCCCTCCTGGCCGGGGCCGACGTTGTGGCGACAACGCTCTCGGGCTACACACCGGACACGCAGGGGAAGGGCGACGAGCCCGATTGGGAATTGCTTCAGGGTTTGCTGCGGATCTCCGATCGGCCGGTGATTGTGGAGGGGCGGGTGTGGACTCCGGACCAGGCCAGGCGCGCGCTGGATCTGGGAGCGCATGCGGTGGTGGTGGGGACGGCGATTACGAGGCCCAGGGTGGTGACGCGCAAGTTCGTGGATGCCATGCGGGCCGCAGGGTAATGCGGAGGCCCGGGGGGCCGCGGGCCAGAAGCATAGGTGTTGAGGTAAGGAATCGCCGAGGCTCCTTCCAACAACCCCGTCTGTGGCCACTCAGCCCGCCAGGAGTCCTACATGGCGGCCACTCGTCAACTGGATCTGTTGTAGACTCGGATCATGACGCAGCCAGTGCGTTTGACGGCAATTATCGAACGGGAAGACGATGGGTTCGTTTCCCTTTGCCCGGAGCTCGACATCGCCAGTCAAGGCTCGTCAATCGAGGAGGCACGGGCAAACTTGGTCGAGGCGCTTTCCCTTTTCTTCGAGACTGCCGACCCTTCCGAAGTGGCCCGGCGCTCCCACCGGGAGGTCTTCATTACCCAGGTTGAGGTTCCTGTTGGGTAGGCTTCGAGTTCTGTCCGGAGACGAGATTTGTCGGGTGTTGGAACGTAGTGGCTTCGTCGCAATCCGCCAGCGCGGCAGCCATCGAATCATGCAGAAACGGACAGAAAGCACGACGGTCACGATCCCTGTTCCTCTTCATAATCCCGTAAAGCGCGGCACCCTGTT
>JBJXGR010000284.1:0-28521 GCA_046160045.1 Bryobacteraceae bacterium | reverse complement strand
GGCATTATCCTCACTATCCTGACGGCCGTCGTTGTTGTCTTCGCGCTGGCCCGACTCGGCTCCGATCGCAAACCATCGATCGGCGACAACTCGACGCTGGTGCTGCGGCTGGAAGGCGAGTTCCCGGAACGCGCGCCCGTGGAACTGCCGATTCCCTTCTTTGAACAAAAGGCTCGTCCGACGATGAAGGACGTTTGGGACGTGCTCCGCAAGGCGTCCGTCGACTCCCGTATCAAAGCCGTTCTGATCGAGCCTCGAGGCCTCGCCGTCGGCTGGGGCAAACTGCAGGAGATCCGCTCCGGCATCGAGAAGGTGAAGAAATCCGGGAAGCCCGTCATCGCCCACCTGGAGATGCCCGGCACGCGCGAATATTACCTGGCCACAGCGGCTGATCAGATCTACATGGCCCCGCAGGAGTTCCTGAACCTGAAAGGCCTTCGCGCGGAACTGGTGTTCTTCCGCCGGACGATGGACAAACTTGGAGTCCAGGTGGAGATCGAGCACGCTGGCAAGTACAAGGACTTCGGCGACACCTTTGTCCGCGACAAGATGAGCCCGGAGACCCAGGAGGTCTACAACAGTGTGCTGGATGATCTGTACGCGCACCTGACCTCCACCATCGCCGCGGCGCGCAAGAAGACTCCCGAGCAGGTGAAAGCCATCATCGACGAAGGGCCCTTTCTGGCCAAGCAAGCAAAAGAAAAAGGCTTGATCGACGACCTGCTTTACGACGACCAGGTGCTGGATCTGGTGAAGAAGCGCGGGAAGATAAGTGAGGTCAAACCGGTTTCCCTCAAGACCTACGCCAAGATCCCCGCTTCGTCTTTGGGAATCGAAGGTGGTTCGAAGATCGCCCTGGTGGTGGGGCAGGGGGGCATCGTCTCGGGTGAGGTCGACGAGGATGACTTCACCGGCGACAACGACGGCATTGGTTCCATCACCTTCAACAAGCTGTTGAAGCAGGTCTCCGACGACGCTTCTGTCAAGGGCGTCATCGTGCGCGTCGACTCGCCGGGAGGCGACGCTATCGCATCCGACGCCATCTGGCGTGCCATGAGCCAGCTAAGCCGGAAGAAGCCTACGGTCATTTCGATGTCGGACGTCGCCGCTTCCGGCGGCTATTACATTGCCATGACCGGTGATGAAGTCGTCGCTTATCCGGGCACGGTCACCGGTTCCATCGGGGTGGTCTATGGGAAAGCAAATCTCCGCGGCCTCTATGACAAGATCGGGATCACCAAGGACTTTCTGCTTCGGGGCCGCTTTGCCAACGTCGACTCGGACTATTTCCCGTTGAGCGACGACGGGCGGAAGAAGTTGCGGGAGGGCATCGACGAAACCTACCGCACGTTCGTATCGCGCGCCGCGAACGGGCGAAAACGCACGTTCGACCAACTCGAACCGCTGGCTCAGGGCCGCGTCTGGTTGGGGTCCCAAGCCAAGGCGAACGGCCTGGTCGACGAACTGGGCGGCATCGATCGGGCGATGGAGATCATCCGCGCGAAAGCTAAGCTCGGCGCCGCCGACAAACTGACGCTGGTGACCTATCCGCCCAAGCGGAATGTCTTCGAGATTCTGCTCAAGGAGACCCCGGATTCGATCGTCGAATCGCAGTTGGCCGCCAAGGCCAGGGCTTGGATGCGATCCCACGGCCTGGCCGAATGGCAACTGCGCCTGTGGTCGCAGGGCGGCCTGCTGGCACTGATGCCCTATTCGCTCTCGATCCAATAGCGCTACCGTCCGCTCCCTGCCGGTCGCGGCTCTGAACGCATGCGGTGTCAGAGTTCCACTTCTTCGCCCACCTGCTTGCCGATGGCGGTCTCGATCACGTGCGTCAGCGTGCGCCCGCTCTCCGCGTGAACAAAAGCGGACTCGACGTGATCCCAGTCGAGTTTGTAACTCTTGGCATGGGCGGAGACCCAGATCTGGTGCACCGGAGCGTTGGGGCTGATGACGAACTTCGCGGGCGGATCCTCGAACTCCACGGTCAGCGCTCCCCCGGCGTCGTCGACATCAAAGCCATAGTCGTCGCTGGCATCAATCAACGCACGGCGCAATTTGGCCATGACGTCGTCTGCTTTCCTCCGAAACTCCTGTTCGTCCATTCTTTTCAGTATGCCATCAGATTCCACGAAACGAGATTCCCACCAGCGCCAGAGACAGCCCGATCATCACCGCTACTGTGGCCCAGGAAACCAGGTTGTAGAAGGCCGAGTTCACCCATTCCTTCATCAGGTACCGGTTGTTGATCAGCAGGATCATGAAAATCAGGACAACCGGCAGCAGCACGCCATTGATCACCTGCGACAGCAGGATCATTCGGATCAGCGGAAAGCCTGGAATCAGAACCACTCCCGCGCCCACTACGATCAGCAGCGTGTAGAGCCAATAGAAGATCGGCGCTTCGCGAAAGCGCTTGTTCACGCCCGATTCGAAACCTAGCCCTTCACAGACCGAAAACGCCGTGGACAACGGCAGGATGCAAGCCGCGAACAGCGACGCGTTGAACAGGCCCGCCGCGAACAGCAGGAACGCATACTGTCCGAAAGGCTTCAGCCCCATCGCCGCCTCGGTAGCGTCTTTGATGTCGCGCGGCGCGAACTTCCAGATCGCCCCGGCGCAGGCCACGATGATAAAGAATGCGATCACCGAGGTCATGATGCAGCCAACCACCACCTCGATTCGCGACTCCTTGTACTCCTTGGCCGTGATGCCCTTCTCCACGATGGCGGCCTGGAGGTAGAACTGCATCCAGGGCGCGATCGTGGTGCCCACCATGCCGATGAGCATCTCGATGTACTTGCCATCGAGCATCAGCGTCGGCCGCAGGCTCGCCATCGCCGCCTGCTTCCAGTTGGGCTCCACCAGTACCCCCGACACGATGTAGCAGATGTAGACTGCACAGGCAAACAGAAAGACTTTCTCGACGTTCTCGTACGTGCCCTTCACCACCAGTAGCCACACCGCCACCGCCCCCAATGGGACCGATACCCAGAAGGGCACGCTGAACAAACTGAGCGCGCCCGCAATCCCCGCGAAGTTCGCCATGATGTTGGTCAGGTTCACCAGCACCAGCAGGGCCATCACCAGGAACGTCACGCGCAAGCCGAACTCTTCCCGAATCAGGTCCGATAGGCCTTTGCCGGTGACGGCGCCCATGCGCGAACACATCTCCTGGGTGATGATCAGAACCACCGTAATCGGCAGCAGGGTCCACAGCGGCAGGTATCCCCAGCGCGCGCCGGCTTGCGAGTAGGTAATCAGGCCGCCGGCGTCGTTATCCACTACCGCCGTAATGAATCCCGGCCCCAGCACCGCGAAGAAGATCCCAAACCGATAGCGGAGCCGGTAAAGGAGGTTCACGCTACTTCTGCCTCAGGACGGAGATGATGTCGTCGGCCGTGATGACGCCGGTCAGCTTCTGTTGCTCGTCCACCACCGGCAGGGTCAAAAGATTGTACTTGTCGAAAAGTTCGGTGACGCGATCCTGACGCTCCTCCACGGAAACCGAGATCAGCCTTCCGCCGGCCAGTTCCCGCAGCGGCATTGCATCCACAGCCACAAACAGGCGGCCCAAGGGGATCGAACCGGCCAGCGCTCCCTCCGCATCCACCAGGAACAGCGTATTCAGGCTCTCGAGCAGGTCGGCATCCTGCTTGAGGATGCGCAGCGCGTCGGCCACGGTGGAGTCGGCCGGAAGCGCGACGTACTCCGTGTTCATCATGCCGCCCGCGGAATCCTCGTGGAACTCCAGCAGTTCCCGCACTTCCGACTCCGGCGCCGGCTCCATTTCTTCCAGGATCTCCTCCGACCGCCGTTCTTCGAGTTCTCCCAGGACATCGGCTGCCTCGTCCGGCGCCATCTCCTCGACGATCTCGGCGGCTTTCTCCGGTTCCAGCGACTCGAGGATGCTGGCCTGCATCTTGGGATCCTCGACCTCCGAAAGGGCGTCGGCCGCGACTTCGCTGTCCAGGGTCTGGAAGATCGCACCCCGATCTTCGGGACTCAACTCCTCGACGATGTCCGCCAGGTCGGCCGGGTGCATCTGTTCCAGGCTGGCGTGCGAAATGTTCAGCCGTACCCGCCGCTGCGCGTCGGGCTCGACGATGTTGCAAACCTCCCACTTGATCGAGTTGGGCGGAACCGGCTGTTGCAGCTTGCGGATCAAGCCGGGAGGGAGAAAGCCCTGGAACAGGCGCCTCAGAATACTCCGGATGCCGATGTCGACCTCTACCACCCGCAGCCAGGAATGCGGCTGCACGCCGTTTCCAGGCTCGGCGCGAACCTCGAATGTGACGTCGTTCACCCGGACGACCTTGCGTCCATTGACGTCGATGATCTGCTGGTCCAGCAGGTCGCGGACCAGCCGCAGCATGTACTCGTCGTCGTGATAGGGCGTCAGGTTTTCGTCCGACAAGCGGATGCCGTCGCTCGAGATCGACTCGATCTGGTCGTACCGGATGGTGAGCCACGCCCAACCTCCGCCCACCAGGAACCGGTCGACGCGGAAGGGATCAATCAGCGGAACGATCGCGGCATCGCGAATGCGTCCGATCCTCCGCCTGCGAAGGTCGTAGACGGGCAGACCCATCAGTTCGGTGAGGAACAGGATGTTTTCCGCCATCGGACATACTCTCTCGGACGCTCTTGGGCAAACCCGCAATTTCACTATGCCGCAGCCATGAGCGGGGCCGCAAGGTCGATTCGAAATTTTCTCGTGCAGTACTATGGAAGCGCAGCAAGGAGAGCCCTTATGATCATCCACAGGATTGGACTGCTGGCCGGACTGTTGGCCGCCCTGAGCGCCGCGGCCGCTCAGCCCCTACTCGACAAGACCGACTTGTTCGAGGCCGCCAGCGGCGGTTATAACATCTTCCGCATTCCCGGCATTGTCGTCACGGCCAAGGGGTCGGTGCTGGCATACGCCGAGGCGCGCAAGAGCGACCGGGGCGATTGGGGCTCGATCGACATCGTGCTGCGCCGGAGCACCGACCAGGGGAAGACCTTCTCGCAGGCGAAGAACATCGCTCAGGTGGATGGCCCCAAGCAAAAGAATCCGGTGGCCCTGGCCCAAAGCCTCGCCAGGCCCGAAGACGTCACCTACAATAACCCGGTGGCCATCGCCGGCCAGAAGCCCGGCGTGGTCCATTTCGTGTTCTGCCTGGAATACGCGCGCGCCTTCTACATGCGGAGCGACGACGACGGCCAGACATTTTCGAAGCCGGTCGAGATCACCTCGGCGTTTGAACCATTCCGCAAGGATTACGACTGGAAGGTGCTCGCCACCGGTCCCGGCCACGGGATTCAGATGAAGAACGGCCGCCTCGTCGTCCCCGTCTGGCTGTCCACGGGAACGGGAGGCCATGCCCATCGCCCCTCCGTCGCTTCCGTGATTTCGAGTGACGACCAGGGCCGGACCTGGAAGCGAGGCGACATCGCGGTCTCGAACACCGAAGAGACGGTGAATCCGAGCGAGACGATGGCGATTCAACTGGCGGACGGCCGCGTGGCCCTGAATGTCCGCAGCGAATCGAAGACGCATCGGCGATTGGTAACCACAAGCCGCGATGGCGCCCATGGTTGGACAAAGCCGGAGTTCCAGGCCCAACTGGTGGAACCCATTTGCATGGCGAGCCTGACACGGCTCTCCCGGAAGCCGGCGAAGAACCGGATCCTTTTCTCTAATCCCGACAGTCTGAGCCGCGCCGATGGCAAGGAGGAAGCCGGCAAGAATCGGGATCGGCGAAACCTGACCATCAAGCTCAGCTATGACGAAGGCCGCACGTGGCCGGTATCGAAGCCGCTCGAGCCGGGGATGTCCGGCTATTCCGATCTCGCCGCGGCGGCGGACGGGACTATCTATTGCCTGTTCGAACGGGGCGGGAAGCAAGGGGACCACTTCAAGACGGTCGCCCTGACATTGGCGCGATTCAACCTGGAGTGGCTGACCGAAGGGAAGGACAAGTTCGAGTAAGCGGGGCAGCCGGACCCGCGACCCTATATCAGAGCCGCGACCCTATATCAGAGCCGCGACCCTACATCAGAGCCGCGACCCTACATCAGAGCCGCGACCGTCAGGGAGCGGTGGCTCTCTCTGTGATCTTCACTCGACCACCGAGTAATACAGCAGCGGCTTGATCTTCTCCGGCATCGTCTCAAACACGGCTCGCGGGATCCCCTGGACTTCGTTATCAGGCATCCCCGAGCGCTGCATCAGATCGCGATCCCTGGTGCCGGGCCGCACCGGGTCCAGGTTCAGCCACCATGGCGCCCAGCGCACGATCACGGCCACGCGATCGGCGCCGGAGCGATTCTCCGCGACGCTGTGCCACACTCTGGCGTCCATCACGGCGACGGTGCCGCGCCGCGCTGCGAATTGTTGTTCGCCGGGATAGGGCGCATTGGGATCGGCGGGAATGCCGCCCTCGCGCGGATAGTCGCTCCGGCGGTGACTTCCGGGCACGAACAAAGTCCCGCCGTTTTCGGTCGTGAAATCGGTGAGCATCCAGAAACTTACGAGGTGCATCAGCACGTCCGGATAGGGCGCCGGAACGTGGGACGCGTTGCGTTGGTTGTAGGGCCAGTCGGCATGCCAGGCGCCGCGAGGGATGCCGGCCCCGTTGATCACACCCGTCGTGAAGGAGATCCGATAGAACGCTCCGAAGAGCGACTCCACCAGGTTCAGCATCCGATCGTCGACGACGTACGGGCACAAGGCCTGGTTCAAGCGGAAGAACCCGGGCGTGTGGCCCACCGGGTACGGCCGCGTGGAGTTGCCGAGCACGGTCTGCCGTACGTCCTCCCGAAGTTCGTCGATCTTGTCATCGGGGATCACGTTCTCGAGGAAGGTGAAGCCGCGGTCGATGATCTCTTGCCGGTTTTGTTCCAAACTCATGGCGGATGTTTCCGATTTTACACAATGTGGCCTCTTACGGGACGCGGAGCCTGCGGATTCGCGGTGTTGCCGTTGCGGGGCACGCGGGTCCGCGGCCTTCCGGCCGCGGTTCGGAAGGCGAAGGGCGCCTTACAGCTTCATACGATCGAGCTTGCGATAGAGGGTTTTCCGCTCGATGCCGAGGATCTGGGCGGCGCGGCTCTTGTTCCCGCCGGTCGCGGTCAGTACCTTGCGGATCTGTTCGGCCTCGGCGTCTTCCAGCGTCTCTACCGCGTGCTCGCGCGGCTCCATCGATTCCAGGCCGTCCAACACGGCCTCGCGGTCGATCCGCTCGTGCGACGCGAGAATCACCAGCCGCTCGATCAGGTGCTGCAACTGCCTCACGTTGCCCGGCCAGGAGTACTCCGTCAGAGCTTTCAGGCCGGACTCGATCAGCTTTGCGTCGCGGTTATAGCGGCTGTTGTACTTATTCAGGAAGAACTGCGTCAGCAGAGGAATATCGCCGCGCCTCTCCCGCAGCGGAGGCAGCACCATGCGGATGACGTTCAACCGGAACCAGAGATCCTCGCGGAACTTCCCCTCATCGACCAGCTTCTTCAAGTCGCGATTGGTGGCGGCGATCACGCGCACGTCCACCACCTTCGGCCGCGCCGACCCGAGCGGGCGAATCTCGCGCTCCTGCAGAAAGCGCAGCAGCTTGAGCTGGAAGTTGAGTTCGACTTCCCCGATCTCGTCCAGGAATACCGTGCCGTGGTGCGCGGCTTCGAACACGCCCAGGCGGTCGCGGTCCGCTCCCGTGAACGCTCCCTTCAGCGACCCGAACAATTCGCTCTCGAGCAGCGTCGGGGCGATCGACGCGCAGTCGACCGGAACAAACGGCTGCTGGACGCGGCTGCTGAAGCGGTGCAACAGGCGCGCCACCAGTTCCTTACCCGTACCGGTCTCGCCTTCAATCAGCACCGTCGCGTCGGTCGGCGCCACCTGCGAAACCGTCTTGTAGATATCCACCATGCGCGACGACGACCCGATCATGTCCGATTCCGGCAGGTCTTCCTCTTCGACCTCGTGCTCCTGCTCGCCGCGGGAGGCCTCCGCCCGCTTGATCGCGTCCAGCATGCGGTCGAGATCGAAAGGCTTTGCCAGGTAGTCGAACGCGCCGCCCCGCGTGGCGGCCATTACGGTTTCCATGGTCCCGCGCGCGGTCATCAGGATCACCGAGCAACCCGGGTCCCTGCGCCGGGCCGCGTCGAGCACGTCGAGTCCCGTCCGGTCGTCGATGTAGATGTCCGAAATCACGATCGGATAGGAGAGGCGGCCGAGACACTCCATCGCCTCGCCCGTGGACGCGACGGCATCCACTGCGTATCCCTCCATCTCGAGGCACGTGACAATGGTGTCGCGTACCGCTGCATCATCTTCGACGACTAGCAATCGTTGGTCGGGCATTGTCAGGACGCCGGCGCTCCCGCGCCGTGATGTACCGGTAATACCAAGGTAAAACAGGAACCGCGCCCGGGGCTACTCTCGACGTCGATCTTCCCCCGGTGCCGGGCGACGATCTGCTTCACGATGGAAAGGCCGATTCCGGTCCCCTTTTCTCCCGATTCTTCCGCCTTTTTGGTGCGGTAGAACTTCTGGAAGATCTGCTTGACCTCCTTTGAATCCATGCCGATCCCCTGGTCGCGGAACGAGATCCGCATCTCGCCCCCGTCCCTGCGGGCGAACATGTCCACCACCGTGTCGGGCGGCGAATACTTGACCGCGTTCGTCAGGAGGTTGTAAAAGGCGTATTCCATCAGTTCGCGGTCGCCGTTCATCGGCAGTTCCACAAAAGGTTCCAGCTCAATCCGGATTCTCTTCCGCTCGGCCAGCGGGCGCACCCTCTCCACGCAGATGACGATCAGTTCGTAGGCGTCAAACGAATCCCGCCGAAGTTCCATCTGGCCGGAAGCGAGACGCTCCACGTCGAGAAACACCTGAATCAGGCGGCCAAGGCGTTTCGACTCGGTGTTGATGAGAGACGCAATCTGGTTGCGCTTCGCCTCCGGCAGGTTCGGATACCGGCCAATCAGCTCGCTCGACCCCTGGATGGCGGTGAGCGGGGTCCGCATCTCGTGGACGACGAAGTGGATTGCCTGCTGATAGCGAAGCCGTTCGTCTTCGGCGAGGAGAAGGCCGCGGCGAACCACGAAATGCTGAAAGCTGGCCGCGGAACTGATGGCCAGCCACGCGGAGAAGACCGGCATGGTGAAGGGCAGGACCAGCGAGTTGGCGAACAGAACAACCGGCAGGGCGTGCGCGCCGGCCAGCAGCAGGAAGGCGCCCGCGTAGGCCGCCCAGCCGGAGAGGAACCAGAAGCAAAGACCGGTGGCGAGCACAATCGCCAGGCTCGCCAGCAGGCACACCCAGCCCGGCACGTCCACCAGGAACGTACCTTGAGCGATCGTCTCGAACACGTTGGCGTTGATCTCGACGCCAGGTGCCTGGCCCCGGCCGGTATACGGCGTCTGAAGCCGGTCTTTGGCGGCGCTGATCGCGGTCACCCCCACGAAGACGGTTCGGTCCAGAAGACGCGACGCCAGTGCCGGGTCGCGCCGCAGGGCCGCCAGCGTCACCACCGGGATCGCGCTTTCCGGCGGCCGGTAGCGAATCCGCATTGCCCGATGGCCGCGGTCGCTCGCGGGAATCACCAGCGATCCGACGCGCACGTCGGCGGGGGTCTCCTCGATCTGGGCGACACCGGCGCCCACCCGGTAGGCCTCCACGGCAAGAGCCCACCGGCGGTCGCGCCCGGCGATTTTGTGCAGCAGCACTTCCCGGCTCACCGGGTCGGGTTCGGCGTGGACGTGACCGACGGCGGACACGGCCGAGCGAAAACGCGGCAGAGGATCTTCCCATACGCCGCCGGCGGGCATCATTTCACAGGCCAGGACGACCTTGCCGGACCGCCGTAGCGCCTCTTCCAGCAGGGCGTCCTCGGCCGGGTCGCCCGGGTCGGAGAGGACGACATCCACGGCGATCGCCTTTGCGTCTTTGGATCGGTCGAGGGCCTCCGCCAGAAGGGTGCGGATCTGCCGCATGCCGCCGCTCTGTTGAAGGGTTTCCTCATCCACCGCCACCAGCACCGAGCGTGCGGGACCCGCCGCGGGGCGTACCAGGCGGAACATCCAATCGTACGCATCGCTGTCGATCAGCGCGCCCAGTTCGCTCCAACTCGCCGCCTGCGCAATCGCAAACGTCGCGGCCAGCACCGCCGCGTACAACGCCAGGCGCCGCGACGGAGGGAGGGCGGCGAAAACCTGGCGTACGACGGAAAGGACTGACTGCATTGCGTTGCTTTGGGGCGGGCGCCCTCGCCCGCCGCGGGCCTCTGGCCGGCCCTGTCACCAGACCTTACATTATGGCAAGCGGGCGAGCGCCCGCTCGATGGCCTGCGAATCCACAGGCAAGGCGGCGCTCATCACCTCGGCGCCGCGTTGGGTTACCAGCACTACATCCTCGATGCGCACGCCCAGCTTTTCGTCCGGCAGATAGACTCCCGGCTCCACCGTAATCACCATTCCCGGTTCGAGCGGGGCTGCCGGGTCCTCGGCGTCGTGAACGTCCAACCCCACGTGATGGCCGATGCCGTGCGCGAAGTAGCGGCCCAGCGGACGGCCTTCCCGGTCCGAGCCATGGGAGTCAATGTAGTCGAGAGCGATCCGGTACAGGCTGTTGGCCGATGTGCGTCCCAGGGTCGCACCCGGTTTTAAGGCCGCCAGCACGGCCCGGTGCGCCCCGAGCACCACGTCATAGATCTCCCGCTGGCGTTTTGAGAATCTTCCTCCGACGGGCACGGTGCGAGCGACATCGGACGCATATCCGCCGCACTCGGCGCCGGAATCGATCACCACGAGTTCGCCCTGATCTATTCTCCGGCGCGCCCGCGAGTGATGCAGCAGGACCCCGTTCGAACCTGAACCGATGATTGGCATGAACGCCGTCCGCTCGCAGCCGGCTTCGAGATACTGGGCGGTGAGTGTTGCCGCAAGCTGGTATTCGAACAACCCCGCCCGCAACCGCTTCCACGCGGCGCGATGCGCGCGAATCGTGACGTCGGTCGCGTGGCGGATCCGCGCCACCTCTTCGGGTGACTTCTTCATCCGCAGTCGGGCGAGGGCGGGCCGCGCGTCCGATACGTCCCGCATCGGAGCCAGGGCTTTCAGCCGTTGCTCGGTCTGCGTTTTCGAAAGGCCGCAGAGCTTTGGCGCCCGCTCGAGGCTCGAACGTATTTCGCGTTCCAGCACCTCCAATGCCATCACCTGCCCGAAACCGGTCTTTGCGGGTGCTTCCGGATCGACGGGCGATAGCCGCGGGCCCTTCCATTTGTCCTGGTCCGGGATGCGGGAGGGCAGAAACAGCACCTCGCGCTCCGGATCGATCAGGAGCGCGGCGTTCGACTCGGCCCAGCCGCTCAGGTACGCGAAGTTGGGTTCCTGGAAGAAGCCGCGCAGGTCTCCGCTCTCGGGCTCCGAACCGCCCTCCAACACCACGGCGCAGCCGGGTAGGGCTTTGCGCAGTTCATCCCGCCGCGCGCGGAGTACCGCGCCGTGGTCCGCCGCCAGCAGACCGAGACAGACCAGACCAGCGGTAATCCGCATCAGCGTGTGTTGCCCGTGTGCCCGATCGAGTAGCGGCCTGGCTGCGGAAACACGCACAGGCCGTGCGGGCCGCGGCCGACCTTGATCCGAGCCAGCAGTTTTCCATTCGACGTGTCAAACGCGTAGACCTCGCTGTGATAGCGGCCGGAAAGCCAGAACACCTTGCCGTCCGCCGAGAGGCCGCCCATATCCGGACTGCCGCCGCCGGGAATCTCCCAACGGCCCACCACCTTCCGTGTCGCGAAGTCCACCAGCGAGACGCTCCCTTCGCCGCGGTTAGAGACGTACAGAATCTTCGCGTCGCGGCTGGGGTACAACCCGTGCGCGCCCTTGCCCGTAGGCAGAAAGCCAATCACTTTGGCTTCCTCGCCGTCGATCAGGTGGATCCCATCGGCCTTCATATCGGCGACGTAGAACACTTTGCCATCCGGCGACAGCTTAACGTCCTGCGGCATGCCTCCGCGGTTCAGGTCGATCAGGCCGACGACCTTCCTCGTCTGGACATCGACCTTCACCATCTGCGCGGAGAACTCGCAACTGGCGATCAGGTAGGTCCCGTCCGCCGAAAAGTCCATATGGTCCACGCCCTTGCACGGGACCGGCACCGATTCCACCATCTTGAACGTGCCCGGTTCGCGAAAATCCAGCCTCCGCAAGCGTTCGGCCACGACAATCGCGTACTTGCCGTCCGGCGTGTAATACATGTTGTACGGATCTTCGATCTTCAGCGTGCGCAGCTTCTCGCCGGTCTTCGGGTCGATCTCGGTCAGCGTGTTGTTGAGATCGTTGGTCGCGTACAGCATCTGGAAGTCGTACGACGGGACCACATGCTGCGGTTCCTTGCCGACGCTGAAATGGTTGACGATCTTGTACGTCTTCTGATCGATGACATCCACCGTGTTGCTGACGTTGTTCGGAACGTAGACGTACTCGGGGAAGCCCTTCACCAGGGGGCTGAGCATGTTGGCGCCAGCCTCCGAATAGAGGTTTGCGGGATCCTTCACCGGCGGCATGCCGGGCAGGGGCGCTCGCCCGGGAGGGGCGGCCGGAGCCTTCGCCGGCTCGCCTCCGCCGCCGGCCGAACAGGCCGAGAGGACCAGCGAGACAACCACGATCAGGACACAGGGCAACGGCATAAAGTCTCTTGACTCGAATTATCGCAGACCGCGTGTTGCTCCACCGGACGCGGGCTTTCTATAATCGGTCGACATCATTACTATGCTTCGCCTACTGCTGTGCCTAACCCTTTCCCTGTTTCCGCTGGCCGGACAACAGAAGAAGATCCTCGTGTTCGGGCTCTCGCCCGACGAGATCGGCCAACTCCAGTCCGCCGCGCCGCAAGCCCGGATCCTGGGCATTAAGGATTCGCAAGCGATGGCGGAGATCGCCGACGCCAACGCCGTCATCGGCCACATCACGCCGGAGTTGGTGCGTGCGGGCAGGAAACTGGAATGGTTTCATTGCTCGAGCGCCGGCGTCGAGAACTACCTGCTGAAGGCTCCGCCTGACCTGAAGAACAGCAACATCACCGTGACCAACGCCCGCATCATCCAGGGCCCGGAGATTGCCGACCACGCCATGGCGTTGCTGCTGGCATTGACGCGGGGGCTCTACCGCGCCATCCCCGGCCGGGACAAAGAAGACTGGGTACCCAAAGGCTATAAGGCGGTGGAATTGAACGGCAAGACCGCCGTCGTGATTGGAGTAGGCGGGATCGGCACCCAGATCGCGACGCGCGCCGGCGGCTTCGGCATGAAGGTGATTGGCGTGGATCCCAAGGACCTCCCCTACATGCCGTTCCTGGTCAAGGTGGTGAAACCGGATCAGCTTGACGAAGTGATCCCGTTGGCCGACGTGGTCTTCATCTCTGCGCCGCACACGGCGCTGAGCGAGAAGATGATGAGTTCCCGGCACTTCGACATGATGAAGAAGGGATCGTACTTCGTCGCCGTGTCGCGCGGGAAAGTGTACGACATGGGCGGCCTGGTCCGCGCGCTCGACAGCCAGCGGTTGGCGGGAGCCGGCGTCGACGTGACCGATCCGGAGCCCTTGCCGAAGGGGCACCCTTTGTGGAAGTTCGAAAACGCGATCATCACCCCTCACATCGCGACGATCTCCGATCAGATTCGCGGCCGCTGGATGGAAGTGGCGCGGGAGAACGTGAAGCGTTTCTCCGAAGGCCGCCCGCTGTTGAACGTGGTGGACAAGCAGAAAGGCTACTGAGCCGCCGGGTAGCGTTTCGACGAGCCTTGGCCCTGTGGCCGGTTCGCCCGGCGTCAGGACTTCTTCGGCTGTCAATCGAAACATCACGAAACAAAGCGAACCAGTCGGAACAAAGAATGATCCTGGGTTCCAGGTGAGGCCGTTTTGAAACCGTCGCTATTCAATTAAGACAAGGAGGTCTTTCGCTTCCACGCTCTCGCCGACATGGGCGTGCCGCTTGACCACCTTGCCCGACACCGGGGCGTAGACCGTGCTCTGCATCTTCATCGCCTCCATCACCAACAGCTTGTCGCCCTTCTGGACGGACTGATTGAGTTCGACGGCGACGCTCGCCACGACGCCCGGCATGGGGGCGCCCACCTGGCCGGCCTGGTCCGGGTCGGCCTTCATCCGCACAGGCGCCTTCACTTCCAGCTTGCGGTCGCGGACCGTGACCTCGCGCGGCTGGCCGTTCAACTCGAAGAAGACCGTGCGGCGTCCGTCCGGATGCGGTTCGCTGACCGTGAGAAACTTCAGGAACAGGCGCTTTCCCGGTTCCAGGTCGACCGTAATCTCCTCGCCCGTCTCCATGCCGTAGAGGAACTGGGGGGTCGGCAGCACCCCTACCTCGCCGTAGGTCTGCTCCGCCTTCGCGAACTTCAGGAACACGTCCGGGTACATCAGGTAACTCAGGACCTGGTCGTACGACGGCTTGTGGCCAAGTTTCCCTTGAAGGGTTTCGGCGGTCTGGTTGAGATCGACCTTCGGCAGATGGGCCCCGGGCCGGCCGCGCTTCGGCTTCTGCCCGCGGAGGATGATCTTCTGGACGTTCTTCGGCCAGCCACCCTCGGGCTCGCCGAGAGAGCCCTGGAACATCTCCACCACCGAGTTGGGCAGATTCAGGTTGTGATCCGGGCCGAGCCGTTCAAACTCCCGCACCGTCATGCCGTGGCTGACCAGAAACAACGCCATGTCGCCGACAACCTTGCTCGACGGCGTGACCTTCACGATGTCGCCGAACAGGTGGTTGACGCCGGCATAGGTCTGGGCAATCTCCCGCCATCGCGGGCCCAGGCCCATCGACTCGGCCTGTTCGCGAAGGTTGGTGTACTGGCCGCCCGGCATCTCGTGCAGATACACTTCGGCCGTGCCGGCGGGCGGACTGGTGTCGAAGGCGCGGTAATGCGTGCGCACCACCTCCCAGTAATCCGAACAGAGGTTAAGTGCCTCGAGATCGAGTCCGGTATCGCGCCGCGTGTTCCGGAGCGCGGCCACAATCGAATTCAGATTGGGCTGGCTGGTCTGTCCGCTCAGCGAAGCCACGGCCGCGTCGGCCGCATCCACGCCCGCGTCGCATGCCTTCAAGACGGAGGACGCGTTGACGCCACTGGTGTCGTGCGTGTGGAAGTGGATCGGGATTTCGACAGCCCCCCGTAGCGCCTTGATGAGGACCTCGGCGGCGTACGGCTTCAACAGGCCGGCCATGTCCTTGATGCCGAGGATATGGGCGCCCATCTTTTCGAGTTCGCGCGCCATCCGGACATAGTAGTCGAGCGAAAACTTCGAGCGGGCCGGATCGAGAATGTCCCCCGTGTAGCAGATGGCGGCCTCGCAGACGCCATTGGTCTTGCGAACCGCCTCCATGGCGACCTTCATGTTGGGCAGCCAGTTGAGCGAATCGAAGATGCGGAAGATGTCGATGCCCTGCTCCGCTGCTTCGGAGACGAACTCGCGCACGACATTGTCGGGATAAGCCGTGTAGCCGACGGCGTTCGAGGCCCGCAGCAGCATCTGGAAGCAGATGTTGGGGACCAGTTCGCGGAGACGGCGCAGGCGCGCCCACGGGTCCTCCAGCAGGAAGCGCATCGCGACGTCGAACGTCGCGCCGCCCCACATCTCGAGGCTGAAGAGGTTTGGCAGACGGTGGGCGACGAACTCGGCGATGGCGGCCATGTCGTAGGTCCGGACGCGGGTCGCGAGAAGGGATTGATGAGCGTCGCGGAAGGTGGTGTCGGTGAGGAGCAGGCGCTTCTGCTCGCGGGTCCACCGGGCGAAACCTTCCGGCCCGCGCTTCTTGAGTTCATCGCGCGTCCCGGGAGGGCAGGGACCGGCCGCGCCGGACTCGAAGTGCGGAGGTACGGGCGGGTTGCGGAACGTCTCCGGCGCCGGTTTGCCGGCAACCTCGGGATTGCCGTTCACGATGACGTCGCCCAGATAGGTCAATAAACGCGTGGCCCGGTCGCGGCGGGGCGAAAAGCGGAACAACTCCGGCGATTCGTCGATGAAGGAGGTGGTCGCCCGCCCAGACTGGAAGACTGCGTTGTTGACGACATTCTCCAGGAAGGGAATGTTGGTCTTCACACCACGGATGCGGAACTCGCGCAGCGCACGGTCCATGCGCTGGCACGCCTGCTCGAAGTCGCGCCCCCAGGCGGTGATTTTGACGAGCAACGAATCGTAGTAGGGCGTGATCACGGCCCCGCCGTAGGCCGATCCGCCATCGAGGCGGATGCCGAAGCCGGCGGGCGACCGGTAGGTGGTCATCCTGCCGTAATCGGGGGTGAAGTTCTTGGCGGGATCCTCGGTGGTGACGCGGCACTGGAGCGCGTAGCCGTTTAGCGTCACCTCCTGCTGGCGGGGCAGCGACATGGGCTTCTCGTGCAGTTTGTGTCCCTGCGCCACTTCAATCTGGGCGCGCACCAGGTCAATGCCGGTGACGACTTCGGTGACCGTATGTTCGACCTGAATGCGGGGGTTGACCTCGATGAAATACCAGGCGCCAGTATCGGCATCGACGAGGAACTCGACGGTGCCCGCATTGGAATAGCCGGCGGCCCGGGCCAGCGTGACCGCGGCTTCGCACAAACCTTGACGAGTGGCGGCGTCGAGTTCGACGGCCGGGGCGACCTCCACCACCTTCTGGTGCCGCCGCTGGACGGAGCAATCGCGCTCGTAGAGGTGCAGGACGTTGGAATGTTTGTCGGCCAGGATCTGCACTTCCACGTGCCGGGCGCGGCGGATGTAGCGCTCCAGAAACACGGCGCCGTTGCCGAAGGCGCCGGCGGCTTCCCGTTGGGCTTCTTCCAGGCGGGCTTCGAAGTCGGCGGCCTTCTCCACCACCCGCATGCCGCGACCGCCGCCGCCAAACGCCGCCTTGATAATGAGCGGGAAGCCGATACCGGCGGCAACCTGGCGCGCCTTGGCCGCGCTCGAGACCGGTTTCTCGGTGCCTGGCACCACAGGGACGCCCGCTTTCTGTGCCAGTGTGCGGGCGGCCGTCTTGTCTCCGAGCAATTCCAGCAGGTCGCCCGATGGACCGACGAACGTGATGCCCGCCCGCTCGCAGGCGCGGGCGAGAGCGGGGTTCTCCGACAGGAATCCGTAGCCCGGGTGGATGAACTCGACGCCTTTCTCGAGGGCCAGCGTCACGATGCCGTCGACGTCCAGATACGCCTGAACCGGACCTTTGCCTTCCCCCACTTCGTAGGCCTCGTCGGCCTTAAAGCGATGCAGGCTGAGTTTATCCTCTTTGGAGTAGATGGCGACCGTGCGCAAACCGAGTTCGGTTGCGGCCCGCATGATGCGGATGGCGATCTCGCTACGGTTCAATGCCAGAAGTTTCCGCATGGGGGGTACAACCAGGGGAGTTTCTTGTGAGGATATCTTTTTTTGAGGATATCATGGAACTTATACGTTCCCGGATTCGTATCCAGGCGTATTCGGCGGTCGCGGGTTCGTTTATTTGGTCAAGCCAATGCCCGGAGAGAGCCGGGCAAGGAGAGGACATGAGGTGGCGGCTGGCATTTCTGCCGGCGGTGCTTCTGGCGCTTGCCGGCTGCGAGGATTCGGGCGCCCCGGAGAAACTGGCGTACCGCGAGGACTTCCACCGCACTTACGCTCTGCGGGCGGGAGGTACGATTTCTCTCGATACGTTTAACGGCGCGGTTGAGATTGCGGGGTGGGATGGCGACACGGTGGATGTGGAAGGTTCCAAGTTTGCCGCCTCGCCCGATCTTCGCGATTCGATCGAACTGCAGATTCAATCGGAACCCGGCTCGCTGCGGATCGCCGCGACGTTCCCTAAAAAGAAGACCGATCGGGCCGGCGCGCGGTTCCGGCTCAGGGTGCCGCGGCATGTGGAAATCGATCATGTAGCGACCTCCAACGCGGCCGTCCGCGTACAGGACATCGACGGGTCCATTAAGCTTCGGACCACCAATGCCGCCGTGAGCAGCGAGCGAATTCGCGGCTCGGTCGAGGTGATCACCACCAACGGCGGGGTGGAGCTTCACGAGATTTCGGGCCCGGCGTTTGTGCGAACCTCGAATGGCCGAGTAATGGCGGAAGGGGTCTATGCGGGGATCGACGCCGTCACGTCCAACGGCAGCATCGCCGCCGAGATCAAGACGTCAGAACCGCGGCGGTTGGTGAAGCTCGAAACCACCAATGGATCAATTGACTTGAGCCTCGACAAACCGCTCGAACACATGGTCCAGGCGAGCACGAGCAACGCCGGAATCACCGTCCGGATGCGGGAGGATGCCGGGGCGCAGGTCCGGGCCACCACGTCCAACGCGCCGATCTCGACGGATTTTGACGTCAAATCGGATGTCGAGCGCTTCAGCCGGCTTGAAGGAACTATCGGGGATGGCGCTGCCAGTTTGAACCTTTCCACGTCTAATGCTTCGATCCAGTTGATGAAGAAGAACCGGGCCGAAATCCAGTAACCCGCGTGCTACCATCAGCAGGTGCCAGCCAGCCGTCAACCGGGCGGTTGGTGGGGGGGAATGCTCAGTCGCCAGGCAAAGGCCGCAGCCATCGAATCCCGGGGCAGCCGCTGTCTCCCCGCGAGCAAATGCCTCAACTTCTTCGCCTTACTCATTTGTTTCAATAGCCTGGCGGTGTTTGCCCAGGAGCGAATCGGGTCGATTTCCGGCCGCGTCACCGACGCGACCGGCGCGGAGATTCCCGATGCCTCGGTTGAGGTTTCGGGCGCACCGCTGGTCCGTCCCATCACCACCCGATCCGACTCGGAGGGCGCCTTTCACTTCCCTTCGCTGCCTCCGGGAGCGTATACCGTGGCCGTGACTCGAGAAGGATTCGTGTCCTTCAAGCGTTCCGGACTCGTGGTCGCAGTCGGGCGAACGGCGTCCCTGACCGCGAGGCTCGAGGTTGGACAGATTACGGAGAGCATCGTGATCTCCGGCTTCGCCAGCACGGTGGACACGTCTTCAAACGTGATCACGACAAACGTAGCATCCGACCTGTATGACCGCCTGCCCAAGGGTCGTTCGTTCGACACGCTGGTGGCTCTGGCGCCCGGCGTGCGCTTTGAGCCGAAATCGGGCGGGTATCAGATCGATGGGGCCAGTTCTTCAGAAAACGCCTATCTGCTGGACAGTCTGGAGTTAACCGACATCCGTAAAGGAAACCTGGACCGCAAATCGAGGGTCCCGGTGGAATGGATCGCGGAGACCCAAATCAAATCGAGCGGGGTCGACGCCCAGTTTCCGGGCTCGATCGGAGGCGTGATCCACGCGATCACCCGGTCCGGAGGCAACGGATTTCATGGCCAGGCTTCCCTTTACGGGGAAGCCGACCGGTTCGACGCCGGTCCGCGGCCAACCCTTTTGCTGAGCGCTTATGACGACAACCAGGCGATCTCTCTTCGCCCGCGGGAGGATTCGCGGCGCTTTCTGAATCCCGGGTTCCTGTTGGGGGGTCCGATCCGGAAGGATACGCTATGGTTTCTCATCAGCTCGTATCCGCAGTTCGAGAGACTGGAACGGAGCGTCCAGTTCCTGAGTCCCGAAATCGTCCAGTCGTACCGGCGGGACAACCGGCAGGATTTCACGATCGCGCGGATGGACTGGGCGCCGGATCGGCAAACGCGTTTCAGCGGAAGCTATTTCTACGATCCCTATCGCGTCCGCGGTCTTCTGCCGTCCCGGCTGGGCACGGACTCGGCCGATTCTCCGTGGGCTGATCAAGGCTTTCGCAGCCCCATGACCGGTTTCACCTACCAGGCCGACCACTCCTTCAACAGCCTGTTCGCGGTCAGCGCTTTCGGTGGTTACCACTATCTGAATTACAAGGACTACGGGGTGCCTGCAGGCACTTACTACCGCAACGCCGTGTCTCCCTCTACACTGCCGCCGGATCTGGTCTCGCAGGTTCCCCAGCCATTCCTCCGGCCGGCGGGAGACCTGACGCCGAACTCTCACCAGACGATCGCCGACAAGTTCTCCCGCCTCAATGCCAATCTGACGGCCTCGTACCTGACCCACTCCCACAACCTGCGATTCGGCTGGCAGTTCACCCGGATGTCCAACTATGCCAACGCAGAAGCCTGGGCGGGGGGGATGGTGACGGCGTACTGGGATCTAGCCTATTCGGCGATCACCAAAGGCGGTACCTTCCGCGGCCCTTTCGGCTACTACCGCTATCGTTTTTTCGGGTCGACGGGCGACGTATCGTCGACCGCTCACGCGCTGTTCCTCCAGGACACGTGGCGGGTAGGGCGTCATGTCACACTGAACCTGGGCCTGCGCGCCGAGCGAGAATCCGTGCCCTCGTTTTCAGCCCCCGAGGTGGCGCCGGCAAAAGCCATCGAATTCGGATTCCCCAGGAAACTGGCGCCCCGATTGGGTATCGTCGTGGACCCCTCGGGAAAAGGGCACTCCCGTCTGCTCGCGAGTTGGGGGCTGTACCACGACGCGATGAAGTACGATCTGCCGCGGGCGAGTTTCGGCGGGGACAAATTCCAGGATTTCTTTTATACCCTGGACGACCCCGACCTGTTCAAGATCCGGCCCGCGCCCACCGTACAGGATCTCCGGAACGGCTCTTTTACCGGGACGCTGATCGAGTCGGTCGACCGGCGGCTGACCGCCAACAATCCCGCCAACAACCTGATCGACCAAGATCTTCGCCCGGTGCGACTGCAGGCCTGGGACGCCGGTTATGACCGCAACCTGTCCCACCAATACCTGCTCGGCTTGCGGTACACGCACAAACAGCTCGACCGTACGATTGAAGACGTCGGCGTTCTGACACCGCAGGGGGAACGTTACTACATCACCAATCCGGGCTTCGGGTTATCGGTGGATCCGCGCCGGTTCCCGGCCGGCTTTCCTCCGACGCCGAAGGCCGTCCGCCGGTACGACGCCCTGGAAGCGCGTCTGGAACGGCGGTTCTCCCGGGGCCTGTTTTTCATGTCAAGCTTCACCTGGAGCCGTCTCTACGGCAACTACTCGGGTCTGGCGAGTTCCGACGAAGCGAAGAACAGCGAGGACGGGGGCGCCGGCGGCGAGTCGTTCACCCAAACTTATGGACGGCGTTCACCCAACATCAACCGCTACTTCGACGAAGGGTGGATGAACTACGATTCGCGCGGCAACCTGGTTTATGGCCGCCTGGCAACAGACCGGCCCTACACCTTTAAGTTCCTTGGCTCCTACGATTATCGGAGCCGGTTGGGCACTACGCGGATCGGGCCGCAGTTCTTCTTGTTTAGCGGAACTCCCCTCACCACCGAGTTCAACGTTCAGGACGTTCCGGTCTTCGTGAACGGGCGAGGGGACCTCGGCCGGACGCCGCTTTTCAGCCAGACCGACCTTTTGCTGTCGCACGATTTCCCTGTAGGGGAAGGACGCCGGATCAGGCTGGAAGTCAATGCGACCAATCTGTTCAACCAGGCCGCAGTACTGGATGTCTGGAAGACCCAGAGTCACGCGAACGACGGAGCACTGACCTTCTCCGACCTCACGGCCACGTTCAAGCCTTACGATTACCTGGGGTTGGCCCGATCCAGGGTCGATGTCGCCGGGCGGCCCGCTCCCCTCCGGACGGATCCCCGCTACGGGCTGCCGGTGACGTATCAGTTGCCCAGGGTCGTGCGGTTGGGAATCCATTTCTATTTCTGAGGAAGACCTCCGCGGAGATCCTCCCGCACGCGCCCTCGAGAGTTGGCGCCCGGCCCCTTACCGGTAGTGAATCTCGAACGGCTTGTTGGTGATGAACACCACGGTGACCGCCGTCTCGGCGGTCGCCCCGTGCCGCATTACTTCGCCTTCCGGGAACCATACGAAACTGCCGGGCGCGTAGCGCCCCTCGTGCGTCACCAGCGTTCCTTCCAGCACGTACATCCCGTGCGCGCACGGATGGGTGTGCGACGGATTCACCACCCCTGCCGGGTAACGGACCAGCCGGACCTCCATGCCCGTGACCGGGTCGTTATAGAGGTCTTTTCGATAGACTTTGGCCTGAGTCGGATCGATGGTCCGCTCTTCCCAGGGGATCGCGTTCGCGTCAACGGCAATGGGCATGTTGTGAATTGTACCGTCAGTCGTGGGTGGCGCAGGGCGACACAAACCGTCGCCCGGCGGCAGGTCATTTCCCGAGGATCTCGCCGCACCGGCCCAGGAAGTCCCAGCCGTCGAGCGGAAGGCGATAGACCCAATCGGCCGCTTCGTAGACGATCAGCTCATTCACCGCCGTAGGACGCGACAGAATTTCGCAGGCTCGCACCTCCCGGGCGGCGCGGCCTTCGTCGTTCTTCAAAGTCCATTGGCCTTCCCACATGATGCCGAGCGGGCCTCGGTAGCTCGACCTGCGATTGCCGGCCATATCCGCGACTGCCTCGTCCAGGAACGCACGCAGAACCCGGCGATCGACGAAAGGCCCCGTCCCCAGCAAGACCGGCGCAATTGACAGATCCTCCAGATCGAGTAGCGCCAATCCTTCGCCGACGTTGGGAATCCAGTTATTGCGGCTGGCCGTGTAGGAGACCGTGTCCTTCGGCAGCGTGCCGGTAAGTGCCGTCAGTTTGCGGGTGACCTCCGCACGCTCCGGCAGGACCATTCGCATGGGGGTGGACGGAAACGCGGCCGCCAGATCCTGGAGCAACTGGCGCACACCGGCCGCCGCCGCCCGATTGCGCGCGTACCGCCAGCGCGAGAGGCAGTCCTCCGACTGACAGGTGTCGGTCCATTCGCCCGGCTGCCAGCGTTGAAGCATCCCTTCGGCTGCCTGTTCCCGAAGCGACGCATCAGACGCAACAGCGGCGGGGGCGTGTCCGAGGTCGACGCCCAGATGCCGGTAGCGCTTCTTTTCCTGACGGTATTCCGCGATCGGACGAATACCCTCCGGCCCGTCTCCGGCGCTTCCGGCGAGTTGGGTGTGCGAACGGCTGTTGATGTAGATTTCTCCAAAGCCCGGATGACGGAGGATCGCTCGAAGCTCGTTGATCGCATTCCGGCGCGCCGCCGGCTGCGCCCAGTCGGTCATCTCGCGCGAGTAGAGTTCCCCGCGATCCACCACCAGAACGGCCCGATCCTGTTTCTGGCGCGGCAAAGCGCGGCGGCCGCTGTTCTCCGACGCGAAGAACACGGGCCGGTACTCGCCATCCGCCGTGATGCCTGCGATTCGAGTCTCGTGGCCCTCCGGAGTAGAGTCGTCGAGCGACCAGTATTGGTTCGTGCGGCCGAGCGGCGTACCGCGCCGCGAGTAAAGAACGACCGCGGGGCTTCCCACTGTCTCCAGAGCATCCTCGCCGCTCGGGTTCTCGAACAGCAGGAAGCGAAACTCGGTCGGGACCTTCAGGCCGGTCAGGACGATGCTGCCGGGTGCCTCGAAGCGAACGTCGAACCCGGTAATCACCCTGCGCCGGGTGAGAGCCTTTTCCCGCAAGTCGTGAAACGGGCGCAAGCGGAAATCGCCGTCGGGCTGCCGCACCAGCACCAGCGACGTTGGGTCCACTGGCGGGCAATCGGTTGCCACAATACGCAAGTTGTCGCCACGCTTTCGGTATCGCGACAGGAACGCCTCGGCATTGGAGACAAAAGGAATCACGGCCTGCGTCAGTTCGGCGGCTTCCGGTTGCCCCATCCGGACAAGCAGTTCCCGGTAGTGCGGCCAGCCGATGTCCTTCGCATGGAAGTTGACCGTGGGGGAGGCCAGCGGAAGGAAGCTCCACAGGAACGTGCCGTCGTGATCGAAGGCTGGAACATCATAGTACTTCGTCACCGCCGGCTCGAATGGCCGGTAGCTGACGGCGAGCGAGATACCGTGCCGGCGGGCGCTGGCGGCGAACTGCCGGTGCACCTCCGGATGGGCGCGCAGGGTGAAGATGTCGCGCGCCCACGCCCAGGTGTTGAAGCCCTTCCGCCCGGCGATGATCCGGGTCAACTCCGGGCTCGCGAGAATCGCCTGCGCCTGCTTCTGGAAAGTGTCCCAGTCTTTCGAATCGTAAGCCGCAGGAACCGTGAGAAACGGGAAAGGGAGCGTCCACACGATCAGCTTCCCGACGCCCTGGCATTGCAGGCGGCGGAAATACTGGTCAAAGCCTTCGGCATCGAACTGGATCTCGCCTGCCGCGTTGCGGTGAGGTAGCCGCTGGGCGGCGCTCTGCACCGTGCGTTCGGCGAGTTCGTGGTGCAGCATGCCCCGGCCGCCGGCGATGCCGGCCCCGAAGATGTTGATCAGGTCGTCGGCGAAATCGGCGTAATAGGTCACCGGGCGTAACGGCGCCGCAGGCCGTATGGAGATCACCTGTCGTTCTCCGCCGGCGCGGATTTCCAGTTCGAACGCCGGACCGGCCGCGCCCGTGGAGACCGATTTCAAAGATCCGTCTGGCTGGATCGACAGGCTCACGCCGCCGGCCGAAATTCTCTCCCCTTCGGCCAGCATCCGCCCGTTCGAGCGAGCTTCGAGATGCACATTCCCGGAAGCCGGCAACAGAGGCCAGGTCCGGGTGCCACCCATCGCGTAACAGAACGGGGCTTCCCTGTTTCTGGGCGAAAGGTGCGCGGTCTGGGCCGTGGCGGCCAATGACATTGCATGCAGAGCCGCCAGTAAGGGCCAACGAACGGATCCTTTCGAGGGTCGAGGAGGGCGGGGAAACATGCGGTGAGATCTCAATTGTATATCCCTCCGCGACGCCGTGCTATGGCCCAGACGCCGCCGGGCTAAGCAGGTAACGGGAGGACTTCAGGACGACCGGCAGCTTTGTGCAACCTCTGATTTTCACGCATGGTGCTTCCGTCAGCCTAAAATCGGGCCGTGAACGGTCGAAGAGAATACTCGAGATGCTTAGCGCGATTATTGTTGGGAGCGAGGGGTCTTCGACACGTTTCCTCCGCGAAGTGTGTGCCGAGTTCAGGGACGTGTGTATTTACAAAACCCTGGATTTCGGGGCACGGGAATACGATCTGACCTCCGCACTCAACTCCTACAGTCCGGACGTGGTGTTCCTCGACGTGTCCGACCCTGGCTCGCACAAGTTCGAAACCGTACTTGCCAACCTGGAGAACCTGCTGTTGGTGCATTCGGAAACGGCCGTCGTGGCGTTTGCGGACCGGCGGGACGAACGATTGGAGGTCACCCTGGAGGGCAGGCTTCTCGGCCCTATGCTTGTGCCCCCATTCAATGCCGACGAGTTGGAAGTAGCGGTGGTATCGGCGCTGGAGCGAAAAAGAAGGCGTGGGGGCCGCTGTCGGGTCGCCTCGTTTCTGCCTGCCAAAGGCGGATCGGGTTCGACCACGGTTGCCCTGAATGTTGCCGGCTGCCTGGCCAACCGCCTGGAGCGCAAGACGCTGTTGATTGAGGCCGACGTGCACTCAGGCACGCTCTCGCTGCTGCTAAACCTCCAACCCCAGCAGTTCCTCAGCAATGCGATGGATAGTCCCGCCGCGTTGACCGATAACGGTTGGGCGAAACTGGTTTGCCGCAACCACGGTTTCGACATCCTGCCGGCCTCCGGCGCACCCCGTCCCGCCCGGAGTTCCCGATGGGACTACTACCGGTTGCTGAAATTCGCCCGCGAGCGCTACGACTTCGTGCTGGTGGATCTGTCCGACCTGATCGACGAAGCCACCGAGGCCGTGATCTCCGAGTCGGATCACTGTTATCTGGTTTCGACACCCGACGTACCCACGTTGAAGATGGTGGGACGGCGGTTGTGGGACCTGGAAGTCCGAAGTGTGCGCCACAACCATTTGAGAGTATTGGTGAACCGCCATCGCGAGGATGACCCTCCAGCGAGTGAACTGGAGCGAGTCGCCGGGCAGAGCATCGCCGCAGTGCTCGCCGAGGATGTGCGGAGCGTGAAGGATGCCACACGGCACCAGCGGCTGGTCGCCCAGAACGCAAAACTGGGGGCTGGACTGCTATCCTTGGCGGCCGACCTGGCCGAAGTCAAGGCGCCGCGAGAATCGGGGTCGGCCCTTCGAAGATTGGTCGGCTATGCTTTCGGGCAGTAACGAGACAGAAGACAAAGCGTGCTCCCGCTGAGTGAACACGCTTGGGGAGAATCTGCTAATGAACGTCCTTGTCGTCGAAGACAACTGGATCACCGGTGAGATCGTCCGGACTACGCTGGAGAGCCGGGGCTATTCAGTACTGCTGGCACCCACCGGAAGGATGGGTATGCAACTGATGTCCAACCACACCTGCGAACTGGTTCTGCTGGATCTCATGTTGCCGGATGGTGACGGCGCTGAATTACTCGAAAGGCTGCGCCAGTTGCCGGGAGGCGACAGGATTCCCATTCTTGCCTTTTCCGCGTTCCTGTCGCGCATGGAAGACCTCCGCAAGCGTAAAGCACGCTTTAATGGCTATGTCGCCAAACCGATAGAGCCGCACGAACTGCTCAAGGTCGTGGAAGAACACCTGAAGATGCCTGACCAGCCAGCCATTGCTCCGGTGTAGCCTCCGCGACGGGAGCCGCCGACAGATGCCGAGAAACTCTGAGAGGAACATGCCGCGCCCTCCATTCGTAAGGTGGGGTACGAAGCGAATCGGAATTGTCGCCCGTGGCCTGGAGAAGGGATAAAGGAACAGTGCCAGGCGGTCGATCAGATAACCGAGGTCGCATGAATTGACCATCCATCGCCGCGATGTGGACACCCGGCTCATCCCGACACCCGAAGGCGAGCGCGTCTTTGCGCATAACGAGGACGAGCAGCCGTATCGGGTGTTGATCGAAGCAATGACGGAGGGCGCATTGGTTTTGTCGCTCGATGGAACCATCCTGTACTGCAATTCCCGCTTCGCCACGATGGTCGGCAGCAGCCTCCAGAAGGTGATTGGCCACACTCTGCCGGACATGATCGCGCCCGCCGATCACGCCAGGCTCACTGCCCTGTTGGACATGAACGCTCCGGAACCCGCGCGGGCGGAGCTGACGCTCCTCCGCCCCGGCGGAGGAGCGATGCCCGTTCACATCTCCACGCGAACCATGCAAATCGGCGATCGGTCGAGCATTTGCGCGGTGATCACCGACGTGACCGAAGTCGAGGCAGCCATGGAACCGAGGCTGCACCTGGCGGCGATTGTCGAGTTGTCGACCGACGCCATTGTCAGCGTGAATTCCGGGGGTGTGATTCTAACCTGGAACCGTGGCGCCGAGAGACTGTTCGGTTATTCGGCCAAGGAGGCAATCGGCCAATCGATCCATTTGATCACACCGCTGGAAGGGCATGCCGGATTGGAGCAGAGCCCGGAAGAAGTGGGCCGGGGAGTCATCACCGAAGGCCTTGAAACGGTGCGCATCCGGAAAGACGGCCGCCAGATCGACGTGTCCCTTGCCCTCTCGCCAATGCGAGATCGCCTTGGGCGTATCAGCAGAACCTGCATCATCTACCGTGACATCAGCGTTCGCAGACGGGCTCAGGAAAGGCTTCAGAGCGTCCTCGAGTCGGCGCCGGACGCCATCGTGGTAGCCAACCGGAAGTCGCGGATCGTGCTGGTCAACTCACAGGCGGAAAGTATGTTCGGTCGAAACCGGGAGCAGTTGATTGGCCGGCGTGTTGAAATCCTGATTCCGGAGCGCCATCGCGAACGGCATCAGGGCTATTTCCGCGGCTACTACAGGGAACGAGCCTCCGTAGCGTCGACGAGTGCCGTCCGCGAGTTGACCGGCGTTCGGGCGGATGGAACCGAGTTCCCCGTCGAAGTCACGCTCAGCCCCGTGGAAACAGAGGAAGACCTGCTGATCTGTGCCTCGGTTCGCGACGTCACCGACCGTTATGTTTTTCAGGAGACCTTGCGGGAGAAGAACCATCAACTGGAGGCCGCCCTTCAGGCAAAGGACCGGTTTCTGGCCGCCATGTCCCATGAGTTGAGGACTCCCTTAACGGCCATTATTGGATTCACAGGCATCCTCCTGATGAAGATTCCAGGCCCGATCAACGAGGCGCAGCAGCGGCAACTCGGCCTTGTCCAGTCCAGCGCCAAGCACCTGCTGGCGATCATCAACGACCTGCTCGATCTCTCTCGGATCGAGTCCGGCAACATGGAGCCCAATCTGAAACCGGTCAACGCGGCCGAGGTATTGGAGGAGGTGGCTCACACCGTACATCCGCTGGCCGAGCAAAACAACCTCCAACTGGACCTTCTCGCTGGCCCGCCTTCGGTCATCCTCGTTACCGACCGGCGGCTTCTGAGTCAGATCCTGATCAACCTGGTCAGTAATGCAGTCAAATTCACCGAGAAGGGGGCGGTCCGCCTTTCGCTCGAGAGTCACGGCAATAACGGACACAGGGCCATCCGTTTTGTCGTGGCGGATACTGGAATCGGAATCCGGGCCGAGGACCAGGCCAAGCTGTTCAAAGAGTTCTCCCGCGTCGGCGAAAAGGCAACCTGCAGGGAGGAGGGAAGCGGGCTCGGACTGTATCTCAGCCAGCGGATGGCCTCGCTTCTGGGTGGCCGGATTACGGTTGAAAGCGAGTACGGGAAGGGCAGCACATTCACGCTCACAATGAATTCGAGCCCTGCGGCCGCATC
>JBJXGR010000283.1:0-10465 GCA_046160045.1 Bryobacteraceae bacterium | reverse complement strand
ATGGCCTGGGGTTGGCCGCGGCGGCCGATGACGAAGCGCTCGTTCTTCTGGCTAACCCGTTTGAGGATCTGTCCAAACTGCGTGCGGGCGGTCAGGGCGGTAACCACGTTCGTCATTGGTTTGGCGGGCTGTTTAATGGGATCCTCCCGAACTGACTAGTATCAGTTTCACTGTTTGCAGTCTAGCAGGCGGGCAGGTTGAACTGAAAGGAAACGCCCCATCGGGGCCCTCCGTCCTAGAATAAAGAAATGACACGGCGGCGTGGACTTTGCGCGATCCTGCTTCTGGTTCCGGCCATCGCCGGCACCCAGGCGGACTATCTCTCGGCGCGGCGCAAATTCCGGCAGATCGGCAATCAGCAGGTCCGCCCGGGCTCCACTGTCACCTTGACGGAAGAGGAATTGAACGCTTACTTTCAGACGGAGGCGCGCGAAGTCGAAGGCGTGCGCGAGCCCCGCGTCCAACTTGCCAAAGAGCGCGTGGAGGCCTTCCTGCTCGTGGACTTCGCCAAGCTGAAATCGGCGCGCGGCGAAAAGCCCGGCTGGCTGCTGTCGCAGATGCTGTCGGGTGAACGGCCGGTGTACCTTCGCACCCGGCTGGTCTCGAGCGGCGGCAAAGCTACGGTGTATCTGGAGCGGGTGGAAATCAACGGCCTGGGCGTGGAGGGGCGGACTCTTGATTTCCTTGTCCGCAACTACGTTCAGCCTCACTATCCGGAAGCGCGGATCGGCGAGCCGTTCGAACTCGATTACCGCATCGACCGCATCGACGTGAAGTCCGGCGGCGTAGGTGTGGTGATCGGCGGCGGAGTGAATTCCGCGCGGCGATAGCCCATGCGGCTTCTGCTTCTTTTCGGCTGCCTCGCTCTTCCGTTGCTCCCCGCAACCAAACGGGTCCTCTATGTCACGCATTCGGCCGGATTCCGCCATGACTCGCTTCCTCTGTCGGCGCGGGTGATGGATCAGGTGGCGCGGGAGACCGGCAAACTCGAAGTGGTCTCCACGGAGGATCTTTCCTGGATCACGGCGGACCGGCTTCGCGACTTCGACGTCGTGTTCTTCTATACCAGCGGAGAACTGGCCTTGTCGGCGGCCCAGAAGGCGGACCTGCTCGAGTTCGTGCGGCAAGGCAAAGGGTTCGGCGGCGCGCACAGCGCCACCGACACTCTGTACTCGTGGGCGGAGTACGGCGACCTGATCGGGGGCTACTTCGACGGGCATCCGTGGGCGCAGGAGGCGTCGATTGAGGTGGAGGACCCCGATCATCCGGCCGCGCGGCACCTGGCGCCGTCGTGGCGGATCGTGGAGGAGTTCTACCAGTTCCGCGAGTTCTCGCGCGGCCGCGTGCGGGTGCTGATGTCGCTCGACACGCGCTCGGTGGATCTCAACCGGCCAGGCGTGAACCGCACCGATGGCGACTTCGCCCTGGCCTGGGTTCGCGACTACGGGCGCGGGCGGGTCTTCTACACGGCGCTTGGCCACTTCGCGGAGACCTGGCAGGACCGGCGATTCCAGATCTCCCTGCGCGAAGCCCTGTTGTGGCTGGCACGCGAAACCGAGGCCGACGCACGCCCCAGGCCCTCGGCGGCGCCGGCGATCCGGTCGGTCACCAACGCCGCGAGTTTCGCGCCGGGCCCGCAGGCTCCCGGTACGATCGTCTCGATCTTCGGCGAGAACCTGACCTCCGGCTCGACATTGGCAGCGGCATCCTTCCCACTGCCCTTCAAGCTGGCGGGGACGTCGGTGGCCATCGGGGGATCGGCGGCGCCGCTTCTGTTCGTCTCGCCCGGCCAGATCAATGCGCAGATTCCGTTTGACGCGAAGTCGGGATCGGTCGAGGTCCGGAACCCTGCGGCGGGCGTCCGCGAGGGCGACCTGGCGGCCGCCTCGCCGGGAATTTTTGCCGTCGCGCTAAACCCGGTCCGCCGCGGGTCTGTGCTGACGATCTACGCAACCGGATTGGGGGCGGTACAGCCTCCCGTGATTCCGGGCGAGGCCGCCCCGGCCGTCCCCCTCTCCTCGACCGTGGTTCGGCCGGTGGTAGAGATCGGCGGCCGCAGTCTCGATGCCGCTTTCTCCGGCCTGGCCCCCGGCTTCGCCGGACTCTACCAGGTCAACGCCAACGTTCCGGCAGACCTGGCGGCAGGTCCGGCGTTCCTCGTCGTGCGAGCGTCGGGCCTCGAGTCCAATCGCATCAGCATCACCGTGGCGGAATAGCCCCGGCATGGCATAGTAATTGGATGGAACCAACGCATTCCGCCCTCTTTCTGCGCTTTTCCGCAAACAAACTGGCCCAACTCTCCGGCAGGATTGCCGACACGGTGATACGACTGCCCGAGGAGCAAGTATGGCTTCGCCAGCACGAGACCAACAATGCGGTGGGGAACCTGATTTTGCACCTGGGCGGAAACGTGCGGCAGTGGATTCTGTCCGGAATAGGTGGAAACCCCGATATTCGAATAAGGGACGCGGAATTTTCGGCCCGCGGAGAGGTGGAAACAAAAGAATTGCTCAGCCGGCTGCAATCCACTGTGGACGAAGCTGTTATGCTACTTCGGTCGCTACCCGAGGAACGGTTGGGCGAGCAGATCGTAGTACAAAAGTACCAACTCACGATCCTCGAAGCCATCTACCATGTGGTGGAACACTTTGCGCAGCACACGGGACAAATCCTGTTCGCAGCCAAACTCCTCACGAGAGAAAGTCTGGGGTTTTATGGACATCTCTCCGGAGTCGTACCGCGAAAGGACCCAACCCCGTAGGAGGCGAGTACTATCCACCGTACTGGTTCTAAGGGAGTTTTTCTCTTGCGCAATTACGTCCGTAACGGTACTCTTAAGAAGACTTAAAACGGAGCGACAACATGATTCGCTTGGCTCACATCCGATTGTGGAAAGACACTCGAGGGCAGGACCTGATCGAGTGGGCGCTGCTGGCCGGGCTGTTTTCCGCGGTCATTGCGGCCGGAATCCCGCAGTTAAGCGAGGCCTTTGTCGCGGCGTTCGGCAAAGTCATCAATGTCATGCCCACGTTCTGAGGCCGGGGTGTCCGCAGGCTTCAGGCCGCAGTTGGGTTGTCCACAGCCTTCCGGCTGCGGTTGGGTTTGTCCGCAGCCTTCCGGCTGCGGTTCGGAAAGTAGCCTACTTCAAATACTGGTCGAGCGGGGGATTAATCCTCGACTGCACATTTGCGTCGTTCAGGTTTTCCAGGGTCACCACCAGAGGCGGAATGTTCTGGATCTTCTGAGGCGTCTCTCCGTTCAACCTGGCAACGGCTGCTTTCACCGAGTCGTAACCCATCCGGAACGGATCCTGCACCACCAGGGAGTCGATAATCCCCGCCTTCAGGTCCGCGATCAAGTTCTCGCTGGAATCGAACCCCACCAGTTTGACCTTTTTGGCCGTGCGGCCCTTCAAAGCCTGGGTCGCACCGACGGTTGAGGATTCGTTCGAGGCAAACAGAGAATTGATTTCCGGGTGGGCGTTCAACATGTTCTCGGTGACGGCCAGGCTCTTGGCGAAATCCGCCATGCCATAGCGCTTGTCGACGATCTCGATGCCCGGGAAGTCCTTCTTGATCTTGTCCTCGAAACCCTGCTCGCGGGCCATCGTGGAGCCGGCGCCCGGTTGTACTGCGACCATTGCGATCCTACCCTTGCCGTTCAGGATCCGCGCCACACGCTCCGCCCCGGCGACTCCGGCGGCGTAGTTATCGGTGGCCACCTGAGCCACGAACTGCTCGGTGTCCAGTCCGGAATCGAAGATCACGACGGGAATCTGCTGGCGTGCCGCGCGTTCCACGATGCCAACCATCGCGGTCTTGTCGATCGGGGCAAGCACGATCGCGTCGACGCGTTGGGTGATCATCGCATCCATGATCTGCAATTGGCCGGTGAAGTCGGTTTCGGTCGCAGGCCCGTTCCAGATGATGTCGACGTTGACTTCGCGCGATGCCTTGACCGCGCCCGCGTGGACGGATTGCCAGAACACGTGAGCGCGTCCTTTGGGGATGACCGCGATCCGTTTTTTCTGATTTCGATTGCAGGAAGCGACGAGCAGCAGGGCCGGCGCCGCCAGCAACCGCCGCCGGGCCAGGGAATTGAAGCTCACTGGGGAAAGATCTCCGGCACCTTGATGTTCTGCCATCCGCTACCGCTCAGCGCCCTGAGAAAACCGGCTAGATCAGACTTCTCCTGGGCTGAGAGCTTCAGCGGTTTCATACGCTCGTCCAGGTTTCTGTTCTTCTCGCCGCCTTTATCGTAGTAGTCCACGACTTCTTCGAGCGTCTTCAGACTCCCATCGTGCATGTAGGGGGCGGTCCGGGCGATGTCGCGGAGCGTGGGAGTTTTGAAAGCGCCCCAGTCTTTGGGGTTTTGCGTGACGGCGAAACGGCCGACGTCGGGCGAAGGCTTGTTGGCCCCGACACCGATGTTGGCGAACATGTTGGAAGTGAAGTTGACTCCTTCGTGGCACTGGTCGCACTTCGCCTTATCCAAATAGATCCGCATGCCCCGGACCTGCGACTCGCTCATGGCCGACTTGTCGCCGGCTTTGTAGCGATCGTAAGGAGCATTGCCGGACAGAACGGTCCGCTCGAAGGTGGCGATGGCCTTGGCCACATGGTCAATGGAGAAATCCTCCGAGCCGAAGGCCTTTCTGAACAGAGCGCGGTAACCGGTAATCGTCTTGAGGGTCGAGACGACAGCGGCGTGCGTGTTGCCCATCTCGATGGGGTTCGCTATCGGACCGATGGCCTGCGCCTCCAGCGTCGGCGCACGCCCGTCCCAGAATTGCGCCAGCGAATAGGCCCGGTTGATTACGGTCGGAGCGCTCCGGCCGCCTTTCTGGCCGCGAATCCCGGAAGACACCGGCTGGCCGTCGGTGAAGGCGAATTTGGGGTGATGGCAACTCGCGCAGGAAACCGATCCGTCCGCCGACAACCGCGAGTCAAAGTACAACAGGCGCCCCAGATCGGCTTTCTCGGGCGAATACGGATTGTCGGCCGGCCAAACCACCGGGACCAAGCCGAGGGGTTCCTTGGGCGGAGCCCCACGGCGTTGGCCCGCTAACGGTGTGAACAAAACGGCGGGCAAGATCGCCACGGCCAGAATGCGACGAACCCCCATGGCTACTTCTTCAGGTAACCGGTGACGTACAGCGCCTTGACGCCTGCATGCTGCGCCAGGGTGCCGTTCACTTCCATGATGTGAGCCACGTGCTCGGTGGCCGCTTCGCGGAAGTTGGTGAGGCCGTCGCGGCGCGGATCGTGCTCCTCTTCCATCAGCATGTACAGAGAGCCGTCAGCGGTCAGCAAACCGATCGGCTGTCCGGCCCGGAAGCACTTCTGCCCGCAGGCGCGATGCTTTTCGCCGTGCTTGCCGATCTGCAGGTAGCAGGAAAAGTCCACGATCTCGCCCACCAGCGTCGCCACTTTGGCGGGGTTGGCTTTGCCGTCCACCGCCGCGCCCACCGTGGTCGCCGACCAGGCCTGCGCCGGCTTTTCGCCCAGCTTGCCCGCCGGGGCCGCGTACGATCCCGTTTCCACTTTCATCTGCGGCTGAAGGATGGCGGCCTTCTTCGCCTGGCCGTAAACGAAGGAAGCCAGAGCCAAAGCTCCGGCGGCAAGTGAGAGTGTCGTGCGTGTCATGGTCATGTCCTCTTATTCTAATCCTTCAGCCGCGAACCGAGGCCGCGGGGATCTTCCTCGTTAGATCCGTCAACTCCGCCACGCTTTCCGAACCGATCGTGAAACAATCGACGCAGTCGAGCGAAAGCGCGAATTGCAGGCATTCGTCGGTGCGATTCCTCAGCTTCCCCGCCCCGAAGATCTTCATCCCGATCACGCCCTTGCCGGCCGCTTTCATTTCCTTCAGGACGGAGATGACCGTCTTCGGTTCGGCATCCATCGCCACGCCCGCCGGATTGATCCGGGCGAGGTCCACCTGCACCCAGGGACTTTTGGCCGCGGTCTTCAGCGCGTCCAGGGTGTGGCACGAGGTGCCGTGGGTGCGGATGACGCCTTTTTCACGAGCTTCGCTGAGGACGGCCATCGCCCCTTTTTTGCGCTCGGGCCAGTCTTTGTCCATCATGCAGTGCAGCAGCAGGATGTCGATGTAGTCGGAGCCCAGTTCCCGGCGGAAGCGGTCGAGGTCCGCCCGCATCTCCTTTTCAGTGGAAGCGTGCGTCTTCGACAGGATGGTGACCTTCTCGCGCGGAATCTTCTTCAACCCTTCTTTCAGATGCGGGTGTGTCCCGTACTGGTCCGCGGCATCCCAAAAGGTCACGCCGTGGTCGTAGGCGGCCTTGAACAGGTCGGCCATGCCGCCCACGCCGAGCTTGCGGGTCTGGTTGGAACTGCCTCCGACGCCGTTGGTGCCCGTTCCCATCGCCAGGCGGCTGAGTTCGACCTTCATGGGACCAAGCTTGATGCGGTCGGTGGCCTGCTTCTTCGCCGTTCCCGCGAACAGATGGTACGGGAAGGCGTTCAGGGAGATCGCCGTCGATCGCCCGAGAAATTCGCGCCGGTTCATCCAGGGCCTCCTGTGAATCAAAAGCCGCCAAACCGCGGGCTGTTTCCGCGGCCCGAAACCGCGAGGAACTCGCCGAATCCCCGCGGGAGTCGAGCGCGGCATGTCCCTCAGAAGGTACCACAGTCGCGGCGTCGAGTATAATCACAACATTCTGATGCCATCCTGTCGCAAGGCGGGGTTCGCCCTGCTGCTCGCATTCACGACTCCAGCCATGTCCGCCCAGGAACGTACACACGCCCGATCGATGGTGATCTCGCAGCACGGGATCGTCGCCACCAGCCAGACCCTGGCTTCTCAGGCCGGCGCTCAAATACTGGCCCGAGGCGGAACGGCGATCGACGCCGCTCTCGCCGCCAACGCCGTTCTCGGTGTCGTGGAGCCGATGAGCTGTGGCATCGGCGGCGACCTGTTCGCCATCCATTGGGACGCGAAGACTCGCAAGCTGACCGGGATCAATGCCAGCGGGTGGGCCCCCCAGCGGATGACGCTCGACTTCCTCAAGCAGCAGGGCCACGCCCAGATGCCGCAATCCGGGATACACTCCGTCACGGTTCCGGGGTGCGTGGCCGGCTGGGAAAAGCTGCACCGGAAATTCGGGAAGATGCCGTGGCCCGAGATCCTGAAGCCGGCGATCTACTACGCCGAAGCCGGCTTCCCGGTCACGGAGCTGATCTCCGACCAGTGGCGTGCTTCCAGTTATGCGCTGAGCCGGTCGGAAGGGGCGCCGGACGTGTTCCTGCCGGGAGGCTCGGCTCCTTCGGTGGGGGCACTGTTCCGGAATCCCAACCTGGCCCGGGCGCTGAAAGACATCGCGGCCAAAGGGGCCGCAGGATTCTATCGCGGGCCGGTGGCCGACGCGATTCTCTCCACGTCGCAGAAGTTGGGGGGCACGCTGTCCACCGACGACCTGGCTGCGTTTGAGCCGGAGTGGGTGGAGCCCATCTCGACCACCTATCGCGGCTGGAAAGTCTACGAATTGCCTCCGAACGGGCAGGGAATCGCCACCTTGCAGATGCTCAACCTGATGGAGACGTTCTCGCTGAACTATCGTTCGCACGACGCGGCAGAAACGCTTCACGCCAAGATGGAATCGCAGAAACTGGCCTACGCGGACCTGATGCATTACGTCGCCGACCCGAAGTTCGCGAAGATTCCCGTAAATGGGATTCTGTCGAAGGAGTACGCGCAGGAGCGCGCCAAGCTGATCGACCCGACGCAGGCCAAATGCCAGGTCGCGCCCGGCCATCCTCCGGCGGGCGCGGGCGACACCATTTATCTATCCGTGGTCGACCGCGAAGGCAACATAGTCTCGCTGATCCAGAGTCTGTACATCGGTTTCGGTTCGGGCGTGGTGGTGGACAAGATGGGATTTCACCTGCAGAATCGCGGCGCGCTGTTTGTGATGGACGAGAAGCACCCGAACGTCGTCGCTCCGCGCAAACGTCCGTTTCACACGATCATTCCCGGCTTCGCGGAGAAGGACGACGTGTATATCGGCTTCGGTATCATGGGCGGATTCAACCAGGCGCAGGCGCACGCCCAGTACGTCTCCAATCTCGCCGACCACGGGATGAATCTGCAGCAGGCGATGGAAGCGCCGCGATTCACCAAGCTGACGTTCGGCGGCTGCGATGTGATGATCGAGAATCGTTACTCGGCCTCTACGTTGGATGACCTGGAGAAACTGGGCCATCGGCTGGAGAGAGTGGGGGCATTCTCGTCCAATACGGGAGGCGGACAGGCGGTGATGCATGACGCGAAGGCGAAGGTGAATTACGGTGCGTCGGATCCGCGGAAAGACGGCGCCGCCGTGCCGGAAGCGCCGCCCTATCTGAAGTGAATCGCCCCGTCACCGCTTCGGGACCGTCTGGACAGACCGCTACAGCCCCAGCCCGCACAGGCGCTCAAGCCATTCGCGAAAATGCGGACATTCCCGGCGCATCGTGTCGATGCTCACGGCACGGGCCGCCCCGACCCCCTGGATGACCTTGCTGTATGAGGGATAGAGAGTGAGAATCCGCTTCGATGGGAACTTCGCCGGATCGTCGTTGATATCCTCGGGTGTTGGGAATCCTTCGCGGATTGCCTGGAATCTCTGGGCGAGACCCGGTTCGCCAATCGCGACCGCCAACGCCTGCGGGTCGCTGAACAGCAGGCCTTCATACTCGTGCAACTGGAGATACGGGATGAAGCGAAGGTCGGGCCGGTAATCGGGGATTTCTAGATTGACATCCTCGCTCATCGCCTTCTCGATCCCTAAGACCTTGTCGCGATTCGGGCCGGCGGCTATTTCGGAGGCACCTGGAAAACCCTTGCCGAGCCCCGAGTAGTCGAGCATGGTGGAGCAGTATGCGGCCGGATCATTTTTCAGTTGCCTCAGGACGTCGGACTTTACGCGAGCATAGTTCGTCCTGCCGCCCTTGTGTCCGGGTTTCCCGAGGAGAATCGGAGTCGCTGACACGGAGGAATACCAAAGAGCTTCAGCAAGCGGACCCTTCACAAAGGATTCTTCGGTTTGCCCTTCCACGATGATTGCGACGCGAATCACGAACCGGATTCGCTCCCGTCCGGAACCAACTGAGGTATGCCGTCCTCTCGTGGCCTGCCGCCCAGCAGGTTCTTCTGCCACAGTTCTCCCAACGTGTACTCTTGCAGCCATTCGGCGAACGGTTCCGCAGTGAGCCTGCGGAAGGTCGATTCACCGTTCTCACGATCAACCACAATGACGTCCTCGGGTGCGAACTCGTTCAACAGGAGTGCCGATTGCGTCGAGATGATGATTTGCGATCGGTTGGTTCTGAAAAGGTCTCCCAGAAGGGTCAAGGCGTAGGGATGCAGGCCGAGTTCGGGCTCGTCGAAGAGCATCGTCGGTGGGCAAGCGGGTTGCAGGAGAGCGGCGGCGAGGCACATGAACCTGAGAGTGCCATCCGAGAGTTGGTGGGGAAGAAACGGGTATTCCGAGTCCTTCTGAAGCCACTCCAGTTGGATCAGTCCCGGCTGGTCGACAACAGGACGGAGCTTGAAATCGTCGAAGAACGGCGCCACAACACGCACTGCATCGCGAATCCGTGCATAGTCCTTCGGTTTCTCGTGACGAATGCGGTACAAGAAAGCCGCCAGGTTGCCCGCATCGGCATGCAATGATTCGTTGTCGTTGATGGCGTTTTGGCGACGGACGCCCGCCGTGGGGCTCGTGTCATGGAAGTGATAGACGATCCAACTGGAAATGGCTTCAAAAACGTGTGCCGGCACGCCTTTGTATCTTTCCCACGTTCTCGATGGATCGTTCCGGTGGTCCTTGAGCCTGGCTTCAGAATGGCCCGTTCCGAACGGTTGCCGATTGGTCGTCCCGGGTTGGGGAATGTAGACCGCCACCTCTTCATCGAACACGAACCGATTGTCCACCGTGGGAACCAAGACGAACTCGTAGGCGTTGCTGCCGAATCGCATCTTCGCGGCAAACCGCGCGGTCACTTTGGGCCCGAAGTGAAGGCACGCGTCAGCGCCTCCTTCAACCCGGATCGCCTTCTCGAGTCTCTGCTCAATCAACTCCCGGAGCAGTCGGAAGAAGCTGACGAAATTGCTTTTTCCAGCGCCGTTTGCGCCGATCAGCACATTGAGGGGGTGCAACCGAAAATCGCTGAGACTTCGGATCGACTTGAAGCCCTCCATGGTTAGACGACGAATCGCCTGCTTCGGCAGCCATATGTCGGTCAGGGCCATTCGAACAATACCTTAACACCAGGTAGCCACTATCGGTGAGAACTGTGGGCAGGCCGCGGACCTGGCCGGAGAAAGGAGACGCCGGTGCGCCGCGAGGTTCACCCTCCCACCAGATCTCGTGATCGGTGGAGGCACGATCGAAGGACGTGAACCCGAACACCAGCGATGCCCGCGCCCCGGCGTTGTACACAGGCACGAGGATCCGTGCCAGGTG
>JBJXGR010000282.1:0-4821 GCA_046160045.1 Bryobacteraceae bacterium | reverse complement strand
CTGCGATACGATCTGGCCACCGCGATCCGGACCGACGCGAACACGCTGTGGGGCTACGATCCGGCGATCAATGCGACCCGGGCCAACGACCCGCCCGCGCCCGCCAACAAGCTTGACGTGGCGCCGCGCTTCGGCTTCGCGTACCAACTGACTTCGAAGACCGTTCTGCGCGGCGGGTACGGGGTTGCGTTCTTCCCGCAGTTCAAGGGACTGGGCGGCTTCTTTGCCAGCCCGCCCGTACAGATCGGCCGGGCTTTCCCGGTGACCGACCCGCTGAAGCCGGCGTTCACTCTGCGGGATAGTTTCGGCGCCTTTGTGTATAACCCGGTGCAAGGAATCCCGGGGAATCCGAACCTGGTGATGGGCATGTTCAACCCGTCGAGTTCCAAGTCGCCCTACGTCCAAAGCTGGAGTTTGACGATCGAACGCCAACTCGCCGAGCGCGTGGTGGTCCGTGCCGCGTATGTCGGCAACAAGGGAACTCATCTGGAGGACATCATCCAGATCAACCAGTTGTTCGGATCGCAGCTTGGCCCGGACAGCAGGTTCGGCGGGCTGACCGCGCAACAAAGGCGGCCCTTTCCACTGGCCGGGCAGGTCCAGCAGTTCGCCAACGACATGAATTCCAATTACCACTCACTGCAACTGAGCGTCGACTGGCTGTCGTGGAAGGGGCTGTCGATGCTGAGTTCGTTCACGCGTGGCAAGGCGATCGCGGAGAATCGAAGCTATAAACAGGACAACTGGAATCGCGCGGCAAGCCGGGGCTTGGGGAACGCGGATCTGCCCCGTGCGTTCGTCCAAAGCGCCACCTACGAGCTTCCCTTCGGCGCGGGACGGAAGTGGATGAATCACACGGGGCTCGTCAACCAGTTCATCGGGGGCTGGCAGGTCAATGGCATATTGACGGCTCGTGACGGGTTTCCCATTCACATCACTTCCTCCTCCAACCTCTCCGGAAGTTTTTCGATTCTCCAATTTCCGGACCGTCTTCGCGATGGCAACCTGCCGGAAGGCAGCCGCACCATTCAGCGCTGGTTCGATACCTCGGCATTCAAGATTCCCGACGCTTACACCTTCGGCAATTCCGGGGCATTCCCGGGGGTACGTGGTCCCGGACTGGTCAATCTGGATTTCTCGCTCTTCAAGAGGTTCCGCGTCATGGAGGGAAAGAACCTGGAGTTCCGTGCGGAGTCGTTCAACATCAGCAATACGCCAGGCTTTGCGAATCCGAATGCCGCGATCGGAACGGCGGCCGCGGGCTCGATCAGCGCTCTGTTGAACGCGAACCGCTCGATTCAGTTTGCCCTTAAGTTCTTGTTCTGAGACATGCCCAACGTACCCAGGAGGGAGAGAATTGGTGGTTTCGCGGCGTGATTTTGGAAGGTCGGCGGTGGCGTCGGCATTAGGCGCGGGAGGGGCCGGCGCGGCGCCTGGGCCGGGGAAGGGACTAAGGGCTGAATTCGGCGGCCCCTCCCCCGCGTCGGGAGAACTGGTTCTGTTCCCGTTCGACGACTTCAGCGTCCCACTCCGGTATCGGCTGAAGGTCGGATTGGTAAACCGGGCCAACCCGTTCAGATTGCACCCGAGAGTTCTGGAAAAGGGCAAACCGGGGGACCCGGACAGCTACGACACGGCCTTCAACGGCGCCGTCCTTCAGATCGGCGATGAGCTGCGAATGTGGTACCTCGGGACCGACAGGCGCGGGAAGTGGCGCGTCTGCTATGCCACCAGCAAAGACGGCTTGAAGTGGGAGAAACCGGCGCTCGGCCTGGTCGAGTTCAACGGCAGCAAACAGAACAACCTGGTCGCGTTCGACCGGGATGATGCGGCAACTGTGACCATGTTGTACGAGCCCGGCGATCCCGATCCCGGACGCCGTTTCAAGATGATCTACGAGGTCAGCCCCTTTCACATCGGCGCGGCATTCAGCGCCGACGGCCTCACCTGGAAACAACCGGCGAATAATCCGATTCTCAAGCACAACAACATCGAACCGGGCGGCCTCATCAAATACAACGGTTGTTATTACCTGAACGGACAGGGCGGCAATGTCGGAACCAAGCGGGCGCTCGTCACGTTTCTCTCCTACGACTTCGAACACTGGACCGATGCGGTGGCGGTGGGCTTGCGGCGGGATACTCCCCCGCATGCCGACATTCCGGGGCCTCACGCGGGAGAGCAGATTCATCTCGGGGCCGGCGTTTGGGACCGCGGAAACGTCATCATCGGAATTTACGGGCAATGGCATGGCCCGTCGAACGACCGTCATTTCGTGAGCATCGATCTGGGCCTGGCCGTCAGCAATGATGCCCTGCATTACCGTGAGCCCATCCCGGACTTTCAGATCGTATCGGGCTACGAGATCTTCCGGCAGGTTCATCACCCCGAAGCGGTTCCCGCCCCCGCTCTCAACGCCGGGCAGGCGTTTGCCAACGTCGGCAATCAGACGTTTTTCTGGTACAGCCCGTGGTACGGCGGCAGCGTCTGCGTCGCCACGTGGCCTCGCGACCGCTTGGGCTACTTCGAAGTGGTGACGAAACCGAAGCCGAACGTCTACACGATGGAGGACACCCACTCGTTGAACTGGCGCCAGGAGATCAAGTTCGGTCCCGTGATGACGAACCCTCACTTCATCTCCTGTCCCCTCCGCCTCGGAGAATCGAAGCCGCGGGTCTTCGTCAATGCAGAAGGCCTGTCGGAACAAAGCCACCTGACCGTGGAAGTCCTGGACGAACGGATGGCGCCAGTGCCGGGCTACACAGGCAGCGACTCGATTCCGCTGACCCAGCCAGGGCTGCGACGGCCCGTGGCTTGGCGCGACCGACAGGCTTTGCCGAAGTTCGATCAGCCGGTTCGCTTGAAAGTCACTTGGAGAGGCGCCCGGCCCGAGGATGCTTTTGTGTACGCGGTGTATGTGGTGGGAACAGGGGACTGAGCCAGCAGCCTCGCTCTACTTCCATGCCATCTTCTGCCAGGACTGGACGTTTCTACCGCCGCAGGGAAGAATTCACTCACCGGACCGTTGGCGGCCGGCCGTCGAACTGGCGTTCCGTTGGCGCTCGCAGACCGGGCTTCGAGGCTGTCCGCCGTGCTCGGAAAAACGACAGGGGAACATTCTATTATCTTCATTCAAAAGCACTTGCTCCGCTTATCGAAGGTGGAATTTCTGCGTCGGTTTTCCGGCAAACGCGGGTGGCCCTCAAGCTGCTCCCGATTTGTGATGCGGATAAAGCTTTGCCGGGCTTCTACCGATTACCGACCGGACACAGCTTTTATGTCGCCACTTCGAGCCCTCACGATCATCGTGTGGCTGGCAGGTGCACTCACTGCTGCAACCTACGAAGTCGGTCCAGGCAAACCACTTACTACTATTGGCGCAGTCCCTTGGGAGTCCTTACTACCAGGAGATCTGGTGTTGATCAACTGGAGAGCTACGCCCTACCGGGAGAAGTGGGTGATTTGCCGTCAGGGCGCTCCAGGCAATCCCATTACCGTCAGAGGCGTTCCCGGGCCGGCAGGGGAATTGCCCGTGGTCGACGGCAACGGCGCGACGACAAGGCCCTCCCTGAATTACTGGAACGAGGTGCGCGGGCTGCTGAAGATCGGAGGAGCCAATGTCCCGCCGGACACGACGCCTCAGTACATTACGATCGAGAACCTCGAATTCACGAGCGCCCGGCCTCCCTACACGTTTACCGCGGCCAACGGGAGCACGCAGAGCTACGTCAACAATGCGGCTGCCATCTACGTCGAGAAGGGGGAACACATCACCATCCGCAACTGCATCCTGCGTGACAGCGGAAATGGTCTGTTTGCCGGTTCGCCCGCCGCTCAGCCGTCGCGAGACTTTCTGATTGAGGGCAACTACATCTACGGCAACGGGAATACCGGCAGCGCCTTTGAGCATAACAACTACACGGCCGTCCTCGGGATTACGTTTCAGTACAATCGCTTCGGCCCGCTCCGCGCCGGCGCTTCCGGCAACGGCCTGAAAGACCGGTCGGCCGGACTAGTCGTTCGTTACAACTGGATCGAGGGCGGCAATCGCCAACTCGACCTCGTGGATGCCGAAGACAGCAGCGTGATTGTGAGTGACCCGAGCTATCGTTCCACCTTCGTGTACGGCAATGTCCTGATCGAGCCGGACGCCGCTGGCAACCGCCAGATGGTGCATTACGGCGGGGACAGCGGCACGACCAGTATCTACCGCAAGGGTACGTTGCACATGTACAACAACACCCTGGTTTCGACGCGGACCGATCGAACAACCCTGATGCGCCTCTCCACCAACGAAGAGACTTGCGACTTCCGCAACAATATCGTGTATGTGACGGCGGCGGGCAATACCCTGTCCCTGCTGGACCAGACCGGGCTACTGCTGCTGAGTCACAACTGGTTCAAACCGGGGAGGGTGAGCACGTTCGGCACGCTGGACGGCATTATCAGCGACGACGGAACGTCGGTGACGGGAACCTCGCCAGGGTTCGCTGCGGAAGCGAGTCAGGACTACCGGCTCGCCGCCGGCTCGGCGGCCCTCAACCGCGGGGCGGCCTTGAACGCTTCGACTCTGCCGGCGAACAACGTGGTCCGGCAATACGTGAAGCATCAGTCCAGCGAGCCGAGGCCTTCTGACGCCGTGTTCGATCTGGGCGCATTCGAGCTCGCGGTCACATTGCCGTGCGATCTTAACGGGGACGCGCTGGTGAATATCGTCGATCTCCAGCGGGTGGTCAACCTGATCCTCGGAACGGCCACCGGTCCCCCTGGCCAAGGCGATCTGAATCACGACGGCCGCGTGGATGTTCTTGATTTGCAGGC
>JBJXGR010000281.1:0-3610 GCA_046160045.1 Bryobacteraceae bacterium | reverse complement strand
GCGTCCGGGCCGACACGGCGACGACGGTGACGCAGACGGCGGCGGGCATGATCGTGGGCTCGGTGGCGTATATGAGTCCGGAACAGGCAGAGAGCCGGCTGACGGACCATCGGGCGGACGTGTTCAGCTTCGGCGCGGTGCTGTACGAGATGGCGACGGGCCGGCGCGCGTTCCACGGCGACACGCACGCGTCGACGCTGGCGGCCGTCCTGAAGGGCGAACCGGTGCCGCTGCGGACCCTGGCGCCGGCGTCACCTGCAGCGCTGGACCGCATCGTCCGGCGTTGCCTGCGCAAGAATCGGGACGAGCGATACCCGGAGATGGTCGCCGTGCGCGTCGGGCTGCTGGCGCTAACCAAGCCCTCCGCGAGATGGCGTTGGGTCGCAGCGGCTTGCGCACTGTTGGCGGTTGCCGTGGCTGTAGCCTTATGGCCCAGACCGGCAACCAATGTCGAGATCGCTCTACCAAAGCCGGTGCAGCTCACCGTCGATCTCGGAGATACCGGCGACCCGAGCTTGTCCCCAGACGGCAAATGGCTGGCGTATGTCTCGGACCGAGGAAATACCGGGCAGTACGGTCTCTGGGTCCAGCGATTGGACGGCACAGAGGGCCGCAAGGTGATCGAATGCACGTTTTTAGGGGATCCGGTCTTCACGCCCGATGGGCAGACGATTATCTACGCGTGTAGAGATACTCCGGATCCGCAACAGCGTGACCTTTATTCGATTAACGTCGACGGCACCGAGCGCAAGCTCGTGTTGAAAGACGGTTATTGGCCATCCATTTCTCCAAACGGTAAGTACGTGGCATTCCTCTCGAGGAAGACGCGCCGCCATGCCGTTTTGCCCCTCGCTGGAGGCGAACCGATTCCTCTTCGGCCTGAGAACTATTACGGCTTGGGAAGAGCGATCTGGTCTCCAGACAGCGAGAGGTTGATGATCGTTAACTGGCGCTACTCTATGGAGCAGGGTTCCCGCTTCTGGGTCGCGTCACGCGACGGCAGCGAAGCTGTGGAGACGCCGCTGTTCGACGTGCTCGAAAACGCCGGGTACGAGAGAGGCCGACAAGGATCCATGCTCTATTCGTGGACACCCACCCACATCTATCTGTCTTTCTCCGCCGGCGGTTCGCGGGATGTTTGGCGTGTCCCGTTCGATGCGCAGCGCGGGATGCCGTTGGGCCAAGCTACCCGGATTACGGCGAGTACAGGGGCGTGGAACGGCATCGTCCAGCACGGCAAACTTGTCTTCGATGCCAGCGCCTTTCAATCGAACCTGTTTGCGCTCCGCTTGGCGAGCGATGGCCGGAGCGTTGCTGCTGAGCCTCGCCAACTTACGTTTGATTCTACAGTTAACTTCTTACCCATGCTGTCACTCGACGGCCGCAGGGTCAGCTACATATCTCAGCGCGCCCGCTACCATCAGCTATTCGTTGTGGACGTGGCTTCAGGCCGCAGCTTAAGTATCACGGAGCTGCCGCGAAGCAGTAGGAGTATGCCTTTCTACTGCATCTCTCCAGATGGCGAACACGTTGCATGGGCCGACCAAGGGAACGTGTACCGCAGCCGCACCGATAGTCCGACGCGTGAGCGGGTTTGCTCGGATTGTGGTTATCCTCTCGTATGGTTGCCTGACGGATCCGGCCTCCTTCTTAGGGACAAGAAAGCCAGAGACACGTTGTTCTTGTACGAATTCTCGTCTGGCCGTCGCAGAGCCATCCTGAGGGCTCGGGATCACAACCTCGGCCAGGTCAGCGTCTCTTCCGACGGCGGCTGGCTCGCGTTCCAGGCCGTACAAGGTGTTAGCATGGAGGGCTTTATAGCCCCGCTGGGCGGTGCACTCAAGGAAGACATGTCGGAATGGATTCCCGTGAGTAAAGGCATAAACCTGACGAATTTCATCTGGTCCGCCCGTGGGGACCTGCTCTACGCGGTCGATCGCGGACGCAGGATCGTCGCCATCCCGCTGAATCGCGGAACGAAGTATCCGAGCGGGCCCCCTGTTCCGGTCCATGAGTTGCCGAAGGATTCCAAGCAGTATATCCATCGTATTGCTGCTGCCGATGGTCTGATCGTCGCGTACATGGAAAGCTCCCATCGGAACATCTGGATTCAGGACTTACCCAAGTAGGAGCATGTCGCATCGGGACGGCTTTTCTCGCTTCTCAAAGCAGGAGAAGTCATGTACTCGTATTCCACTGCACCTGACGCTCGCGTCCTTGACCCGCCACCAATGGTGGAGCGCTGGCCGACCCTGACGAATCTGCGCGTCTCAAGCGGCGAGGACCTCGCTGCCATTCCCTGCGAGATCTTCACAGAAAGGAACCTCCGCGGATGAACACAGCAGACCTCACCCGGGTGCGGCACTCGATCGCGGACAATGCGATGGCCGCCAACAGCCCCGCCTACCAGGAGGTCGTCAGCCGCTGCGTCGCTGCCGCGCGCGGATGGCCGCTAGGCCCAGGCGCTCGGGTTCTCGACGCCGGCGCGGGCACGGGAGACATCTCGATTCCGCTTGCGCTGGAACTGCCGCAGTGCACCGTCATCCATCTGGAGCCCGATTCTGAAATGTGCGACGCCGCGCGGACCAAAGCCGCACAAGCCGGAGTCACCAATCTCGAGTTTCTCCAATGCGACCTCGCCTCCGCGAATTTCCTGCCTGGCTCGATGAGCGCCATCGTTTCGGTACACAGGTTGTACGCCGCCGCCGATCCGCGCAAGGCGATCCGGGTGCTGGCGGATTGGCTTGCTCCGGGCGGCCGGCTGTTTGCGTGGGACGCGGGCGGCCGCGCCCACGTCTCCGATTGGGCACGGTACATTCTGGCGGAAACACGCCGCCGGCAAGGCTGGCTGGCTGCCCTCAAGGTGCTGTGGAGCGGTCGCGTGCAGAACGCGGGGAAATCCTGGCTGCACGATTCCGCCGGGTTCCGCGCCGGGTTTGAAGGCGCCGGCCTGATGATCGAAGACTCGTGTGACGGCAACCGTGCCTGCGGCAACTTGGTGGTATGCCGAAAGCCCGATGTATAGTATGGGTACCAAGGTGCCCAATGCCACTTAGTTTTTCGCACCATAGAGGTAACCCACTGACTACGAAGTTCTCGCCCCCGAGTTTCCGGACGGAGCGCGCCGTCGCGATTGGTCCCATTTGTGGCGCTGACTCTCGAGTCTGCAGCGTCGAGACTAGACTCAATACTGTTCATTTAGGAACCTGCGGATTTCTCCGAACCGCGGGCGTAAGCCCGCGGGTTGTACGAAAGCAGGAGGGCGCCCAAAGAACCCGCGGGCTTACGCCCGCGGTTCGGAGCAATCATGCGCCGCGACCGTGGAACGGCCCGGCAAAAGGCGAGCTTCGACTTAAGTGAACAGCGTTGAGACTAGACTAGACTCGTCTCGACGCTTAGGTGTGTAGAACATAAACCATACAAAATGTTGTACTTGTTCGGCTTGAAGACTAAGCGGCATTGACCATGGTGCCCGACGAACCTGAGCCACCGACGGAAGTGACGCGCCTGCTTCGCGAACTCCGGTCCGGTTCTCCCGATGTGGAGAGCCGTCTGTTCGAGCTGATTTATCGCGAACTGCGGCGCATGGCTGGGGCGCGCATGCAGTCGG
>JBJXGR010000280.1:0-12304 GCA_046160045.1 Bryobacteraceae bacterium | reverse complement strand
GACGACCAGATTCCGAAACTCCTGGCGAAGCTGGACCAGCGGAAGCTTCGCGATGATACGATCGTGATCTTTACGGGTGACAACGGCTTTCTGCTGGGCCGGCACGGCCTCTGGAGCAAGGGCCTGGCTTCCAATCCCATCAACATGTATGAGGAAGTGTTGCAGGTGCCGATGATCTGGAACTGGCTGGGCAAGACGGCGCCGGGTGCGGCGCGCCCCGAGATGGTCTCCTTCTACGATTTCCTCCCCACCGTCTGCGACGTCGCGGGCGTCGACCCTCCCGCAGGCCGGAATCTGGTAGGCCGCAGCTATCTCCCCCTGGTTGTGAATCGGCCGTTTCCCAAGGGTTCCGGGCCGTGGCGGGAGACGGTCTACGCGCACTTCCGCAACACGGAGATGGTGCGCGACCGGCGCTTCAAGCTGGTGTTCCGCAATGAGGGCGGAGGACCGAACGAGTTATTCGACCTGGCGAACGACCGGCGCGAGAAGATCAATTTGTATGACGACCCGCGTTTCGTGACCATCCAGAATGATCTCAAACGTCTTCTCCAGCGCTGGCGCACGCAGACATCCACCTGACGCAGGGATCGGCTACCGGAACGCGAACGCGATCCGGAATGCGGTATGGAACGATTCCTGGGAGTTTCTGATATCGCGGATTTCCGCACGGATCCCCAGCGATCGGTGGAACCAGTAGGTTGCGCCGCCGCCCCAGTTGAAGAAGTTGGCGGTGCCGCTCCGGAAACCTAACGTGTAACCGGCGGTCACGAACGGGACGACTTTCTGATCGCGGCTGCGCGAAGTGAAGTGATAGCTGGGGTTGACCGACAGCAGGCCGACTCCGTTCCGGGCGTTGCCGCTGGGAAACAGGTAGCCTAAGTCTGCCCCAACGGCGAGACCGCGATAGACGTACGCGTCGCCTCCCCCGCCCACCGTGAGCAGGCGGCCGCAGCACCGGTCGCGGAGGTCGACCGCGAAGTAACCGTAACCGTGACCCCCGGTTTGGGCGCATAGCGGAATTGCCGAAAGTGACAAGAGCAGGAGTGGAACAAAACGGCGGATGCACATGAGATGGTCTCCTTTCCTCAAAGCGCTGTCGCTTTGGGTGGATCGCCTTTTCACTCGCATTTGGAGCGCCAATTGCAATGGTGGGTGCAAGGTACGAGAACCAAATGATTTGGGTACGGAATCCAGAGGGAATACAGCCAGTCGGGCGCAAGGGTGTGCTGACACCGTCGGCGAATGATGGCGTCCGCCCGCCCTCCGCTATACTGAGGCTGGCAGAACGAGGTGAGGGATTGAGCGAGCCAGCGCGTGTTTTGGTCGTCGACGACGAACATGCCGCCCGATACGGCATTCTGCGCGCTTTGGCGAATCAGAACTACGAGGTCGAGGAGGCATCGAACGGAGTCGAGGCCCTGGAGCGGATCCAGCACAAGCCGCCCGACGTGGTTCTGTCCGACATCAACATGCCGGGGATGGATGGGATCACGCTCCTCCGGCGGACCGGGGAACTCGGCGACGAAGCCCCGCTCGTCGTCCTGATCACCGCGCACGGCTCCGAGGGCATGGCGGTGGAAGCCTTACGCTCGGGCGCCCACGACTATCTCGCCAAACCGTTTGAACTGGAAGAACTACGAGCGGTCGTGCGTAATGCCGTGGAGAAGAAACGCCTGCTGCGCGAGAACCGCCTGTATCTGGAGCAACTCCACAAGACGCTGGAAGAGCTGCGGCAATCGCAGCTTGCGCTGATTCAGTCCGAGAAGTTGGCTTCGTTATCCAAGCTGGTGGCGGGCATCGCTCACGAGATCAACAACCCGCTCGGAGCGCTTTCGAGCAATCTCGATGTGATCGAACGGGGAGCCATCCGCTTGACCGAGGGCACACCGGATTCCACGCGGATCGCCGAATCGCTAAAGGCGACGGCGGCGGTCTCTCGAACGGCCTGCTCGCGAATCGCGGGCATTGTCACCAATCTGCAGAAATTCGCCCAACTCGACCGCGCCGACTGGAGGCGGTTCCCGCTCCGCGAATGTATCGAGACGACGGCGGACCTGTTCCGCTCCCAACTGGAGGATACGGTCGAGTTGCGAGTCGATGCGGCTGACTCTCCGGAAATCGAGGGCCGGCCCCGCGATCTGAACCAGGTATGGATGCACCTGCTGACCAATGCCCGCGAAGCCGTGGTCGAAAGTGGAAAGCCCGGCGTGATTCAGTTGACCGTGCATCCGTTTCCGCCCGGCCGGGTGTGCGTTGCCGTGGAGGATACGGGTGGCGGAATCCCGCCGGAGCATCTTCCACGGGTTTTCGATCCGGGATTCACCACCAAGGGAGTCGGCGTCGGCACGGGCCTTGGACTGGCAATCTGCCTCCAGGTCGTAAAGTCACACGGCGGCACGATCGACGTCCACAGCCAACCTGGGCGGGGCGCCCGTTTTTCGGTGGTCCTTCCCACTCACCAAAACATTCCCTGACCGTTGTGCCAGGCGCCGCAATTTGATCTAGCTTGGGAGTAGGGGACTTCGGTGGATTCGTGTCCCTATTGAGAAGCGATGGAAGAACTCAACGTTAATGTCTTCCTGTTGCTGGGTTCGATGGCCGCGGGGTTTCTGTATGGGCTACTCGGAGTCCTGCTGTACCGGCGGCCCTGGAAGAGCCTGGAACAGCGCTTAGCCGCAGGACTGGCGTGGTCGATGGTGGCTTTCTCCATCTTTGAGATTGCCACCCTGTTGCACACCGCCATCGAAGCGGCCGGGAATCTGAATGCAGCCTTCCTGGTGTGGCTCGTCTGGTTGGAATGGCTGTCGTTCGCGATCGCCGCCGGACTGCTCTGGATCCTGTGCTCGGTATGGTTGCAAGGGCCGCGGTGGCTGCAGTGGGGCGGAATTCTGATCGCCGTGCCCATCGGCATCCTGGCGCTGGAGGGCAACCTGGAGTGGTCCGGGCGGTTGGTTGGCCTGGCGCTCGCGGTCGCGGCGGCAGCCTCGCTGTTGGCCTCACGGCCTAGATTTGCGCCGCAACCAGCCATCCGCCGCTTCCGCGTGCTGTTTGCGATGGCGTTGCTGGTATCGCTGGCGGGCGCTGCCGCGCCTCCGGAGTCGCCACTCCCGACGATCGGCTTGCTCGCTCCGATTCTCTGCACCCTGTTCTTTGTCCGCCGGTACAACCTCTTCGACGTGATGATTGCCCGCAGGCTGATACTCCTCACCGCGCTCGCGTTGGGATCCAGCATGTACCTGTTGGTCGTTAAGGTGATCGTCTTGTTCGCCGAGGCTAACCTCGAGTGGCTCAGCACGGTGCTGGAACCGATTCTGATTGTCGCCGCGGGATTGCTCTGGCTGCCGCTGTTGGGTTGGATGTTCCGCTCACTGACAAGGCGCGACCGGCGCTTCACGGAACAGAATACTCTCATCATCCAGCAGGCCGTGGGTATCATCGATCTGGAGCAGCGTATTCACTTCCTGTCCCGCCGCCTCGAGGAGCAGTACGGCCTGCGCCGCGTCGTGATTCAGTTATTGGATCAGGATAAGCGGATTCAGGCCGGGGCTCCGGTTCCGGCGGCCGGTGTCCGGGCCGAGCAGGCAGCCGCGCTCCTCGAGAAGGGACGTCCGGACTTCGCCCACGTCACCAACAGCCCGGATCCGGAACTGCGCCAATTGCTGGCCAAGGCGGGGTTCAACTACCTCTATCCGCTCTGGTACGACGTCACCCACCTCGCCGGGCTCCTGTGGGTCGACTCGTCGCCGCACTTGTTTCTGGACGATCTCGACCGGGCCGTCGTGGCGTTCGCGCGCGAAGCCGCGCATTCCCTGGAGGCGTGCCGGCTGATTCAGGACAAGATCGAGCTGGAAAAAGCCCTCGTTCGCCAGGAGCATCTGGCGACGCTCGGCAAGGTCGCGGCCACCATCGCTCACGAGGTGAAGAATCCACTCAGTTCCATCAAGACCTTAGCTCAGTTGATGCGCGAAGACGCGGACACCGAGAAGCGCTACGGGCAGGATCTGCGGTTCATCGTCGGCGAAACGGACCGCCTCAACAACTGCGTGCAGCAGTTGCTGACCTTCTCGCGGCCGCTGCCTGCGGGCTCCACCGAGTTCTCGCTGAGCGAGATGCTCAACGACGTTGTCAACGCGCTCGGCCGGGAGTACGCCGCCCAGCAAGTGGCCATCAAGCCCCGCATCGATCCGGACCTCCACCTGAAAGGCCCCGATCGGCAAAGCCTTCAACAGATCGTGCTGAATCTGGCCATCAATGCCCTGCAGGCATCGAGCCCGGGAGAAAGCGTGCGTCTGGAGGCGCACCGCGAAGCGGGGAGTAGCGTCAGGATCAGCGTGTCCGATGAGGGGCCGGGTATTCCCTCGGAACTGCAGGAGAAGATCTTCGAACCATTCTTCACGACCAAGCAGAAGGGCACGGGTCTCGGACTCGCCATCGTTCGAAAGAACGTGAAGCATTTGCGCGGCGATCTGGAACTGTGCAGCCCTCTGGCGGACGGACGGGGAACCCGAGTCACCGTCACGCTCCCTCTGGAGGTGCCCGCATGATCCGGTGTGTGGCAGGCGGTAGTGGCTTGCTGTTGCTGCTGTTCGCGATCGATCTGCGCGCGGCGTCGGGCACGCCATTCTCCCAGGAGGAGATCGGCCAGATACGACAGATCAACCGCGATCTGTACAGCCTTGAATACGGGAAGGCCCGGCACCTCTGCCGCGCAATCATCGCCGCTGCTCCGGAGGATCCGCTGGGTTATGTCTATCTGGCCCGGACACAGTGGCTGGAGCACATGAATCGCGAAGGCGCTCTCAGCCTCTACCGGTACTCGGCGCGCGACTTTTTTTCAAATCCGGCAAAATACGGGGTCGGAATCTCGGCCGAGGGCGAACGCCAGTTTCGGGACGTCTCCCGGCAGGCGATTGACCTGGCCAAGGCCGAGCTCGGGACGAACCCTCGCGACCTCCGGGCCAGGTACCTGCTCGGTGTGGCGTATCAGAACCTGGCGACCTTTGAGGCCACCGTGAAACATAGCTGGTGGGCAACTTTCGCGAACGGCGACAAGGGAGTGCGGCACCATCGCCAGGTGGAAGTGGGCGCGCCGGAGTTCTACGATCCCCGGCTGTCGGCCGCCATGTATCAATACGTCGCGGCCTCCATTCCGTGGCGCCTGCGGTGGTTCACGATCTTGCTTGGGCGCTCGGGAAGCAAGACTCGCGGCAAGGAACTGCTCGAACTGGTGGCCGCTAATGCCGTCCTCGTTGCAGACGACGTGAGAACCCTGCTGGCGGTCCTTTACACTCGCGATGGAGAGTTCGACAAGGCGCTGGAGAAGCTTTTGCGGCTGCACCAGGACTACCCCGCAAACTTCCTGGTGCACATCGAGATCGGTGACACCCGAATGCGCATGAAGCAGCCGAACGAGGCGATTGCCGTCTATCAGACGGTGCTGGCGCAGGCACAGGCAAACGGAGACCGTTCCACGCGGTTTGAAGCCGGAGTGGTGCACAACCGGCTGGGACTGGCCCAGCGTGCGGCAAACGATCTGCCGGCGGCGGAAAAATCGTTCCTCGCCGCGATCGCGCACGCAGCCTCGTCCGACCGGACGCGCGCCCAAGCCCGCCTGGAACTCGGCAAGACCCTCGACCTCGAGGGACGCCGCGGCGAAGCCATCGACCAATACCGGCAACTTCTGGCCTCGGCGCCTCCCGCCAGCCTTCAGCGCGAAGCCGAATCGCTGCTGAAGAGACCGTACGTGAACTAGACAGTGTCCTCGACCAGCCGCGGACCCCATCGGGTTTCGCGGCTGGTCTGGTTACCGCGCGCTTCTGCTTACGCCGTGACCATCGCCCCACGCTTTTCCGTTGGGGTCACATGGCGCTCCGGGTAGCCCAAATAGACCTGCCGGGGACGGGCAATCTTCTGCTCCGGATCCTCCAGCAGTTCCTGCCACTGCGCCAGCCATCCGGCCACACGCGGAATGGCGAAGAGCACGGTGAATACCGACGGGTTGAAACCCATCGCCTGGTAAATGATGCCGGAATAGAAGTCCACGTTGGGGTACAGCTTGCGCTTCACGAAGTACTCATCGTCGAGCGCGATTTTCTCCAGCTCCAACGCGATCTCCAGCTTCGGGTTCCGCCCGGTGACCTCGAAGACGCGATCGGCCGTCCACTTGATGATCCGGGCGCGCGGATCGTAGTTCTTGTACACGCGATGGCCGAAGCCCATCAGTTTGTGCTTGCCGGCCTTCACCGACTCGATATAGGCCGGGATGTGGTCCTTCGATCCGATCTCGTCCAGCATCTTGAGCACTTCTTCGTTCGCGCCGCCGTGCAGCGGGCCGGAAAGGGCGGCGGCCGCCGCGGCCGTCGAGACATACGGATCGGCCTGCGAACTGCCCACGGCGCGCATGGTATTGGTGCTGCAGTTCTGTTCGTGGTCGGCGTGCAGGATGAACAGAATATCCAGCGCCCGAGCCAGCACCGGGTTCGCCACGTACTTGGGCTCCACCATCTTCCACAGCATATTCATGAAGTTCTCGGCATAGCCAAGGTCATTGTCCGGATAGACGTACGGATATCCGAGACTATGGCGGTACGCATACGCCGCGATGGTGGGAATCTTGGCGATCAGGCGCACGACCTGGAGTTTCCGGTTCTCCGGGTCGTGCACATTGCGCGCCTCCGGGTAAACGGTCGACAACGCTGCCACGGTGCTGACCAGCATGCCCATCGGATGGGCGTCGTGGCGGAAGCCCTCCAGAAACTTCTTCGTGGTCTCGTGCAGCATGGTGTGATGTTTGACGTGCTCCACCCACGCGGCTAGTTGATCCTGCGATGGCAACTCCCCATTGAGAAGCAGATAGGCGACTTCGAGAAACGTGCAATGCTCGGCCAGTTCCTCGATAGGGTATCCGCGATAGCGAAGGATGCCCTTGTCTCCGTCAATGAAGGTGATCTTGCTCTGGCAGGATGCGGTGTTCAGAAACGCCGGATCATAGGTCATCATCCCGAACTCGTCGGGCTCTTTCTTGATCTGGCGCAGATCCATGGCGCGGATGTTACCGTCATGGATCGGGATTTCGTAAGTCTTACCGGTACGTTTATCAACAATGGAAAGGACTTCGTTCTCCATGGATGGACTCCTTGGAAGTTGGACGGCCTAAGCGGCCGGTTTGAGGATAAGACGAAGGGGAATGAATCAAGGGAGAGACCCGCGAACCCGGTGAGACTACCTCAGTGCCGGCGAGATGAGCGTCTACAAGCAATCCGTCACCTCCTCGCGGAGTTTTCTCGACCAGGATGGTATCACTGTTTCAGCGCGCGCAACAGCCCCCCGGAAGGAAGCGAACGGGTGATTGCTGCAACAGGGGCTGTTAGAAGAATCGCCACATGGAGTCGACCGAACGAGCCGTCTTGAACCCCGCATAGGCTCGGCAGGCCCAGTAAAGCGGAATCAGCGAAGCCAGCCACGCAAAATACATCCACTGCAAGGCAATGCCATGCCGGAAGAAAAGAGCTCCCGCTACCACGTAGAGGAGAAGATGCGCGATGTAGTAGAAGAGCGGGCTCTGGCCGAACACGGCCAGGGTGCGTTTCCACCGCCTCGCATCGGGAACCCGATGGAGCAGGCCCAGCAAGACCAGGTTTGCACCGATGAAGAACACCGTGAACACGAGGGCGGGAGGGTACTTGATGAAGTTGAGGAACTCGATCCAACCCGGGTCGCGCGGCAGGCGAAGGTTGCCGAAGCCTCCGGCGGCGCGCAGCGCCAACGCGCCGGCCACCATCGCAAGGCCGATCCGGGGCGCCATCCGCAGGCATCGGTCGCGTTCGCTGTGGAACCAGCGTCCGAACAGAACGCCCAGGCCCGTGATGCCAAGCCATGGGAGGATCGGGTACAGCACGAAGAGGCGGCCCGTCTGGCCGGGTATCAGCAGGACTCGCGCCGCCCAGGAGAAGTTCTCCGAAGCCTGATCGGGTACCGGTGTCAGCCCGGAAGTCAGGCCGATCGCCGCAATCGAAACGATCCACCAGCCTTTCGATGGGAGGTCGAAACACGCTCCGGCGATTGCCAGCACGGAGCCCAGTCCCATCAGGACGGCCCACAGCAGGAATGGCGGCATCCCCCCAGCGCCGGGTGGAAGTTGATCAGGGGTTGTCGGCGGACCGGGAGCGCCCGACAGGATGCCGGCCACGAAGATCGGAACTTCCAGGAATTGACTGAGGGCGAGAAGAACGAGTCCTCGCGTCACCAGCGTGCGCCGGATCCTGGATTCATTCCATCCAGATTCCCTGCGCGAGTAGCCAAACAGGGCCAGGCCGGCGCCCATGAGAAAGAAAAACCCCGGCGCACAGAGATGGGTGACAAAGCGGGTAAGGAACGGGAGCGCGCTGTCATAGCGAGTCCAGGCGCCTGCCCAGAATTCCGACGAGTGCCGGCGGGCAATGAACGCCGAAGCGTGGTCGAGCGCCATGACCACCATGATCAATCCACGCAAGGCGTCGATCGACAGGTTGCGGGCGGAGGTGCTGCCGGCCATGAGGATTATTGTGCCTCAGAGAGGCCGTCGCGGGAAATGCCGGAGTGCCGCCGGGCGACGTTTTCTGTGGCTCGGCGGTCCCGTTGACTCTTCGCCGCCCGGCCGGAGAGCGCCTGCCTGCGACCAGGGAGGAGGAATCCGGGAAAGCGCCTCGAAGTCTCCGCGGGATCGGTCGGTTATTCGCCGATCGCAGAAATAATCTGAAGCTTGTCCAAATGGCGGTAGTCCTTGGGATTGTTCGTCACCAGCGGCACAGAGAGGACCAGCGCCGTGGCTGCAATCCACGCGTCGGCCGAACTGATCGGACGCCCCTTTTGGGTGCTCTCGTTCCGAATGGCGGCCCATGTAGAGCACAGTAGGCTGTCCGAATGAAGGGCTGAGAAGTCGGCCAGATAGGCTTCCAGCACAGCGCGTTTGCGGGGTCTCATCCAGAGCGCCCTGCCGCATCTCGGCCAGGGTCATGAATGAAACTATCAACTCACAGCCACGCATAATGTTCACGTAGTGCGGCGCGAATTCGGGATGCCACTTGAAAATAAAGCTGGCGGCGTCTGTATCAACGACCAGTCTTGCCGTTGCGATCGGAGGAGAGGTCAGTGTGGCGCTGTTCATAGATGCGGCGGACGAACTCTTCGGATTCCTCCTCGGTCCCCGGGTCGATGTGGCTCAACAGACGATCCAGCGAGAACACGCCGGTTCGGATCAGGTTGGGCGGATCTTTGACGGGTTGTTGCGGCACACGATCCATCTCGACCACGATTCTAGCGCGGCCGACGGATTCTGATGGCGGCGGTCCAAGGAGGCCGCCGCCCGTGCTGAAAACCCGAAGAAAAGAAGCGAACACCGAAACGAGTCTGGGCCCTTCCCGATCTCGATGGCGCCGCCGTTGGCGGTACTGTCACTGGTGGTCCCGTTGACCCCACGCCGCGTGGCAGGACCGTTCTGGCCCCCAAAAAGGGCTGCCGGGCGCCACTGCTGGGCCAGCGTGAAATGGAGACTTGGCGCGCTCAGGTAGCGAGGTAACCAGCATCCGGACTGCGAAACGAGACGCACAAGTAAACGCTAGGCGACTTACACGTTACCTATTAGCACCTGCTTATACTTGGCCACGTACCCCGGATCTCCAGCAGCAACTGATCTTGCAGATTCTTCGTAGGCCAGTCGAGATTGAATCTCACAACCGGGTGCTGCCCGCCGCGTCGGGCCGAATAAGCGCCACCGCTAGCGACGGCACGCCAAGAGCCGAGGCGGAGATTCCTGGAGCGGAGCGCAACAGAGCGCTTGAGTTCGGCAACAACACCACTCAGCTTCGCTGCAACTGAGAAATGGATTCTTAGTGGCGTTCTCGCTTGCACCAAGCTTTCGCGTCCTATCGCCCCTACGCGACCGTCACAAAAAGAGCCTTGCTTGGGCGATCAACGGTGGTCGGATCCGCGAGTCTATCCGTTCAGGACGACTGCCGAGCCCGGTACAATGAGCAGTTCATCGTGATCTTCCCATAGTGCCAAGTCCGCATCTAGCCGTTCGGGTGACTCGGGATCCGGGTAGTCCGGCAATTTGCGGGCAAGAAGCGCATCGAGCACGGCCTGCCACTCGCGGCTGCGGGCAAACTCAACGGGCGATTCGGGATTGGGCGCCGACTTCACCTTAGGCACAGTACCGCATCCCTCGCACTCGGCCAAATCTTTTTCAAACCCGCCTTCCTCGGCGCTGAGCTGCACGCCCAAGCCCACTATTTCGCGGACCGCACAGGCGCAGGACGAAGCCAGCACTCCAGGGTTCTCCGAGTAGCTGGACCCGAGCAAGAGCGCATCGAGGCTGAAGACGAACCTTGCGTCAGCCACGGAAGCGGGTTCCGGCGAGTCGGGGACGGAACGGCCAAACCGCGCGATCCACCGAGGCGTGTTTTCAACGATTGCGCGCGGCCACCGCGCATCCGGCCAACGCTTCTCATAGAACGGCAGCATTCGGGCAATTCGTTCGGCGGTCATCGGCAGAAGAACCGTGGGTGGCAGACCGTAGATAACGCGATAGAGCAGTGGGGAACACACACCCCAGCGCCTTGCCGCAATGGCCTCCGAGAATTTGCGTAAACTTTCCGCGCGCTGTTGCACAACTACTCCTTGATCATACGACACCACAGCGGTTTCCAAGGACCGGACCGGCCGCCGTGTCGGAACAGCAGGGACAACATACGATGGAGGCGATGTAGGCTCCGCCCGATCGAACTGAGGTGTGTGTTCCCGTACCGGGGCAGGGACCGCTGGTACTCGGCCGGGTTTTCTCAAGTCTTAGGTCCGTCCCAGAAATACTTCGGAACGCGGCCTGAATGGAGGGAAAGGCGTATCGGCTTGGGAGGGTGGAGCAGAGGAGAACGCCGGGATGCTCTGTTGCGCAACTGCGCCTCCGCGGCTGATCTTCCTCACGCGGTAACGGTATCGGTACCGGTATCGAATCCGTTGTCGACTGTTCGCCGATTTGCGGTTGGGCCCGAGGACACGGTGTCACTGGCGCTGGCCGCGTGTCCGGGAACGTTACGTCGGCATCGCGCGCCGCCTCGTACACAACCGCGCCAACTCTCACGGTCCCCAGTGCGAGCGCCCCGTAGAGCACCCACGCCGGCGGTCCGCCCGCCAGAAGCGGAGCACCCATCACGAGGGTGCCCATCGTTCTAGACTCCCCCTTCTGCCTGGCGCAATCTCAGATGAAGAGCGCCCATGAGAGTGTCGACCTTGACCGAAGGCTCGGGTGCGGGCTGGGCGAGGTAGTCCCTGATTTCAGGCAAATCGTCGAAGGTTTCAGTCGTGACAAGGGAAAGAAAGCACCACTTGGCAATGGCGCGCTCGGTGACGGCGTCATGCCGGGCCGCCCGCGCCTGATAGCGGATGATCTTCTCGTCGAGTTCCTCGCCGGTGATAGCCGCAGTCATTTCTGGAAGGTGTTTGCGCAGGTAGGCTGCGACCCTTTGCCGAAATGCCTCTTGAGCGGAGTCTTCAAATATTTGAAGCTGCTCGGGCCGAATGATCACAGGCGACAGTTTACCATGTCCGCACTCAGTTACCTTCCCGTCTGCGCTCCCCTCCCGTCTGCACTCCTTCAGCGTGGACAAAACACGCAAGCTCAGCCTGTCCTGCCCCAGGCGATCACGAAACGCTAAGAGATACCGGAGACAAGCATGGCCGCCACAATAGCGTGGAACGAGCTGGAACGAGCGGGAACTAATTGAAAAGCGACAGTTAAGCTGACGCCAACCGGATTCACCCCACAAACGGCGCAGCGTTTACCGATTTCCGGTGTGGCCGACGTTAACGGAACGGCCTGCCTCTACCGCGGCCGTTTCGAGGGATTCCCCTCGCGGCTTACAGCCGTCAAGCCACCAGGGTTTGCCGAGGCAGTAGCCGGGCCTTTGACTGGATTCCGCTTCGCCACCGACTCCTGCAGATACCCAGTGAACGCCTCGAGGGGTTTGGACAGATAGCGCCGCTGGAGACGGAGATAGCCGACACGGCGGCTGGTCTTCGGTTCGATCTCGATCAACCGGCAGCCCGCACTCAAATCAAACTCCGGCCCATCTCCGGCACAACGCTTACCCCGAACCCGGCCCGGATCAACCCGAAGATCGTCCCCTAGCTAAGCTAGCCCCCCCTAGCTACTTTCCCACTTAAAATTCGTGACCTAAGCTCCTTTTTTTCATAGGTGCGGTGCGCCGCTGATTGCTGGACTGAACAATTTCCCTCAACGGGAGACCATTGAGGTCCTACGGCTCGGAGT
>JBJXGR010000279.1:0-59163 GCA_046160045.1 Bryobacteraceae bacterium | reverse complement strand
CCATCCGCGCCGCCGCCCGCGTCGACAACCTCTTTCGCCTTCGCCTCAAGGTCAACGCCCTGCCCGACGACACCGCCGCCGAGCGTACGGTCACCTGGGAACAGATGCGCCCCGACCTCGAACAGGCACTCGCCCAAATCCCCGGCGCACTCGACGCCCTCTCCCGCATGATCACCGCCAAACTCGGCCTCACCGCTCAGGACATGGACGATCTCGACCCGGCCCCGGCAAAGGAGAAATAACTCCAGTGTTTCCCTTCGTTCACACCCTGGTAGGGCGGGCGCCCTCGCCCGCCGCCGACCCCCTGGCCGGCGCTTCGGGTTCGACCCACTCTCCCGTGGCGCGAGCTTCAGCTCGCAGGGGAACTTTAGTTCCCCAAACGCGGCCGAAGGCCGCGCTTGCGGTACCTCATCCGGCAATGCCACGGCTTCGCCGTGGTTGCGGAACTGAAGTTCCGCTGCGAGCTAAAGCTCGCGCCACGCCGGAGCAAAACGCCGATCTCGCCGCACGGCGGCCCCACTACCGGTGGGCTGGCCATACCCCCGACCCAGGCCCAGCCAAGTCCAGCCCAAACCCCTCTGTTTCGTTTGGTTCGGTTTGTTTCGTTATGTTTCGATTGACCCAAAACGCCCATCTCTCGCCCCTCCAATCACTTAACCCCGATTTCAGGCCGTTTTGTTTCGATAAAAAAAATTTGTTTCGCCGGAGACTGCGATGATCTGGCACTCCTTGTACTCCGGCCAGCCCCACCTGTTTGCCCAGGAGTTCCTCGGCTTCCATCCTCGGCCCGTCCAGAGTCAGTTCCTCCGGCACCGCCACCGCCAGTCGCTTTTGAATTGCAGCCGTCAGTGGGGCAAGTCGACCGTCGCCGCCTCCCTCATCGTCCACCGCCTCATCCTCGGCAGGCCGGGTGGATTCACCCTGGTCATCGCTCCTTCTCACCGCCAGTCCGCCGAACTGCTCGCCAAGGCCGCCGCCTTCCCCTGCCGTCTCGACATCACTCCCCGCGGCGACGGGCGCAACGAACACTCCCTCCTCATGCCCAGTGGCTCCCGCGTCGTCGCCTTGCCCGGAGTCGCCGACACCACGCGCGGGTTCTCCGCCGACCTTCTGGTCGTCGAAGAGGCCGCCCTCGTCCCCGACGACGCCTACCTTGCCATGCGGCCTTCCCTGGCCGCCACCCAGGGCGCGATCGTCGCTCTCAGCACCCCCGCCGGGCCGCGCGGCTTCTTCTACGAAGCCTGGACCGCCGGCGGCGCCGAGTGGGACCGCTCGAGTGTCCCCGCCACCGACTGCCCCCACTTCCCGCCCGGCTTCCTCGACCGTGAACGCCGCGCCATGGGCGACTATTCGGAACCAGGGCCGTCCAATGCGTTTCTGGCTTTCCGTCCTCGTTACACGAATCCAGCCACGTACTTGCGTCGCCCCAGAACCGGCTCACACCGGTCGCCCTGTCCCTGGTTTTCAAGCCCGAGGGCAGAGCATCTTGGGGTATGAATCAACTCCAATACCCGAGATCGACGCTGCGGTACTGCACCGCCTCCGCCACATGCTTGGCCAGGAGGAGTCTGGGACCGCATCCGCTTTCCGGCGATGACACGGCCGGGCTTGGTGTTCACAACGCAGAGATCAGGCCGCCGCGTGATGGCCCTTGTGCAGGACAATCACCTGTTCCGGCTTCACTTCGGCCGTTGCGTACATCTGGCCATCGTCGCCCGCGAACTCGACCAACACGGCCTCTTCTTTGCCGTCTTGAAGGAACTCGACCACTGTGCCCATTTCGCCCCTGGAAAGGCCTTCTTCCGGTATGTCAACGAGGAGCGCCACGGGCGCCAACAAAGGGATCTGGGTCATGGCCTTCATTTCTCCATTAAGACGAAGCAGGTTACCAACCGCGCGAAGTCCTCACCGTTTCGGACAATCCAAACGCTTCGCAGGTTTGCTTCTCCCAAAGCGGCCTTCAGACGAAAGTCTATCACGTAGTGAATTCCGAACCGCGTTTCCCTCGTGAGTCGTGCAGGCCCGGACGCGGCCTCCCTTAGCTTGGTCCGGAGCCATTCGGCGTCTCTTGCTTTCAAGCCGAGCGCGGCGGCGAAAACCCGGGCCTTGTGCTTTCCATCCCGGTGCCCGGGATCCAAGCAATAGTCGCGGAGCTTGGCCAAGTCCACGAAGGACTTCTCAGGATTGGGCACACGGGTCACCAACCGTTCCTCAGCTCCAATACCCGCGGTCGAGACTGCGATATTGCACGGCCTCCGCCACATGCTTGGCCTGGAGACGCTCGGATCCGGCGAGGTCGGCGATCGTGCGCGCGACCTTCAATACCCGATCGTGCGCGCGGGCCGAGAGGCTGAGTTTGCGCACAGCCATTTCGAGCGTTCGTTCGCCGGCGTCGTCGAGTTCGCAAAGCTTTCTCAACAACCGGCTCGGCAGGCGGGCATTGATGTACCCGCGTTCGAGTTGGAGTTTGCGCGTCCGCATCACCCGCTCGCGGATCGCCGCAGAACATTCCGCATCCCCGCCCGGCGTGCGCAATTCCTTGAACGCCACCGCCGGGACTTCCATATGGATATCGATGCGGTCGAGCAGCGGTCCGCTGATCCGGCCCAGGTACCGCTGGATGATCCCTCCCGTGCAGCGGCACTCGCGTGTCGTATCGCCGTAGTAGCCGCACGGACACCCGTGCAGATATCAACTGCAACGAGTATCAATGGCGCGGGCTTCGGTTCGCGAAGTCGGTGCCCGCCAGATACGAGCTCCGATGTTCGCAACGGAACCGTTTGGAGTATACTGAGCGGGTCTGGAAACACTTGGCACGGAAATCCGTAGTATCGGCGCTTGCCGACTGACTGCGCCACCTCATCTGCCGTTGTCATGTTCGACCAGGAATGACAATGCAAGAGATCCTAGCAGGACGTGCAGACCGCGTCGGCCCAACCGCCGGACCCTATTCGGCCACGCCTCAAATTACCCTGCCGAAGGGAGGCGGGGCGATCCGTGGCGTCGACGAGAAGTTTGCGATTAATCCCGCCACGGGCTCGGGCTCGATGCGGATTCCGCTCGCGCTCAGCGCCGGCCGATCCGGCTTCGGGCCGCATCTCTCGCTCAAATATGACTCGGGCGCCGGGAACGGAATTTTCGGCATGGGCTGGACCATGCCGACTCCCTCGATCGTGCGCCGGACGGACAAGGGGCTACCGCAATATCGGGACTCGGAAGAGTCTGACATCTTCGTGCTGTCGGACGCCGAAGATCTGGTTCCCGTTCTGGCCGCCCGCGGGAGAGACGAATACGAGCGGGAGGGATACCGTGTAGCGCCATACCGGCCGCGCATCGAGGGCCTGTTCGCACGCATCGAACGGTGGACGTCGATCGAGACGGGCGAGACGCACTGGCGGTCGATATCCCGGGACAACGTCCTCACCTTCTACGGTCTGGACGCGGATTCGCGCATTGCCGATCCGGATTCGCCGGGGCACGTCTTCGAGTGGTTGATGTGCCGAAGCTACGACGACCGGGGCAACGCCTCCGTCTACGAGTACGTCGCCGAGAACGACCGTGGCGTCGACCTGACGAAGCCAAGCGAGTGCCGGCGCGCAAGGACGGCGAATCGATATCTGAAACGTATCCGCTACGGCAACCAGCGGCCGCTGCGGTGTCGGCGCCTCGAAGCGATCGACGACGAGGCAGTGCAATGGGCGTTCGAAGTCGTGTTCGATTATGGAAACGATTGGCCGGTGCGGTGCGATCCGTTCTCTTCTTATCGCTCCGGCTTCGAGATCCGGACGCACCGGTTGTGCCGACGCGTGCTGATGTACCACCATTTTCCGGAGGAGCTGGGCGCGTCGCCATGCCTGGTCCGCTCGACCACGTTTCAGTACCGCGAAAAGGCCGTCGGGGCGCTTTTGGAGCGTGTGGTGCAATCCGGCCATCGACGGCGGAAAGACGGCGAACAGGTCACGCGGTCTCTGCCACCGCTGGATTTATTCTACACAGAAAGTGCGTTGGAGGCTCCCGAGCGCTTCGAATTCAGAGTAGAAGAGGCGGATCACGCGAGCGTCGCCAACCTGCCCGGCAGCGTGGACGGCGAGAACTACCGCTGGGTGGACCTCGACGGCGAAGGAATCGCTGGCGTTCTCACCGAGCAGAACGAGGCGTGGTTCTACAAACCCAACCTGGGGCGCGGGCAACTGGGCGCGGTGGAAACGATCGGGAAGCAGCCGTCGCTGGCGGCACTGAACAGCGGATCGCAACATCTCATGGACGTGGCGGGGGATGGCAATCTCGACTTGGTCGAACTATCCGTATCCGCTCCGGGATTCTACGAGCGTACATTCGACGCGGGGTGGGAGGGTTTTCGCACGTTTCGTTCGCTACCCGTGCAGGACTGGAGCGATCCGAACCTGCGCTTCTTGGACCTAACTGGGGACGGCGTGGCGGACGTGCTAATCACGGAAGACGACGCGTTCACATGGCATCCGTCGCTGCGGAAGGAAGGCTTCGGAGCGGGGATCCGCGTGCCGGTTCCGCTGGAGGAAGAGCGGGGGCCCCGGGTGATGTTCGCCGACGGTATCCAGTCGATTCATCTCGCCGATATGACCGGCGACGGGCTTGCCGACTTGGTGCGCATCCGCAACGGCGACGTGTGCTATTGGCCGAATCGGGGCTACGGACGATTCGGAGCCAAGGTGACGATGGACGACGCGCCGTGGTTCGACGAGCCCGACCTGTTCGACATCCGGCGCATCCGGCTGGGGGACACGGACGGCTCGGGCACGGCAGATCTTCTCTACTTCGGCGCGGACGGCATCAAGATCTATCTCAACCAAGCGGGGAACGGGTGGAGTGCTGTGCGGCACTTGCGGGCGTTCCCGGCCGTCGATAACGTCGCGTCCGTGACGGTGGCGGATTTTTTGGGACGCGGCACGGCTTGCGTGGTGTGGTCATCTCCGTGGCCGGCCGACGCGAGGCGACAGTTGCGGTACCTCGACCTGATGTGCGGGCGGAAGCCGCACCTGCTCGAACATGCGGTGAACCACCTGGGCGCGGAGATGCGCATCGGGTACGCATCCTCGACGCAGTTTTACCTGGCGGACAAGGAGGCGGGCCGGCCGTGGGTCACTCGCCTTCCGTTTCCGGTGCACGTGGTGGAGCGCGTGGAGAAGTACGACCGCGTGAGCCGGAATCGTTTCGTAACGCGGTACAGCTACCATCACGGGTTCTATGACGGAGTGGATCGCGAGTTCCGCGGCTTCGGACGGGTGGATCAATACGACACGGAAAAGTTCGAAGCGGTCAACAGCGACGCCGCGTCGACCGTACCGCCGGTGCTGACTCGGACGTGGTTTCACACCGGCGTGTTTTTGCGCGGCCGCCGCATTTCCCGGCATCTCGAACACGAATACTTTCACGAGGACCGCGAACTGCTACTCGACGACACGGTCCTTCCGGAGCACGTGACGTCAGAGGAGGCGCGCGAGGCGTGCCGGTCGCTGAAAGGCTCGCTGCTGCGGCGCGAAATCTACGCGCTGGACGGGAAGGAGGAATCGGGGCGTCCTTACGAGGTGACCGAAAGCAATCTGGCAGTGCGGCTGCTGCAACGGCGCGGGCCGAACCGGCACGCGGTGTTTTTCACGCACACGCGCGAGCAGCTGGACCTGCGCTATGAGCGCAAGCTGGAGCCGCGGGTGTCGCACACTATGACGCTGGCCGTGGACGAGTACGGCAACGTGCGGCAGGCCGTCTCGATCGGTTATGGACGCCGGTTTGCGGACGCGTCGCCGCTGCTCACGGACGAGGACCGGGAAAAGCAGGCGCGCACGCTGGTAACGGTGACCGAAACCGATTACACGAACGCGGTCGAGGAGGCGGACGGGCACCGGACGCCGCTCACCGCCGAACGACGCACGCACGAGCTGTTGAATGCGGTCCCGGGCGCGGCGCGTCTGTTTCGATTCCACGAGCTCGCCGCAAGGGTGGTGCAGGCCGCGGACGGAATGCACGACCTGCGATTTGCGGACTGGGAGGCCGCCGGCGCTGTCGAGGACGCGCCGTATCGGCGCCTTTTAAATAAACGCCGCTCTTATTATCGTAGCGACGACCTCGAGCGCGTGCTGACGCTTGGGGAGTTGCAGCTGCTCGCCTTGCCCGGCCAGGATTACCAGCTGGCCTTTCCTGACGGGTTGCTCGAGGAGGTGTACCGTCTGGCCGACAGCGAGAAGGTGCTGAGCCGGGAGGGCGGATACGTGCAGATCGAGGGCAGCGGCGAGTGGTGGGCTCCCTCGGGCCGGGTGTTCTACGCACCGGAGCAATGCGGCGCGGCCGAGGAACTGGCGCATGCGGTCAGGCACTTCTTCATACCGCGTTGCTTTCGCGACCCGTTTGGAAACGCCGGCACGGTCGTGTACGACGCGCACGATCTGTTTCCAGTCGAGACGGCGGACGCGGCGGGGAACGTCACGCGCGCCGAGATGGACTATTGCGTGCTAGCGCCGCGGCGGGTGACGGATGCGAACGGAAACCGGTCGGAGATTGCGTTCGACGCGCTCGGGCTGGTGGCGGGCCTAGCCGTTATGGGAAAAGCCAGCGAGCGCGCCGGCGACACGCTGGACGGATTCGAGCCTGACCTCACGCCATGGCAACTGGAGGCTTTCCTCGGCGATCCGCACGGGCTGGCGGGGAACCTGCTGGGCGGCGCCACGATCCGCACAGTGTACGACGTCGAGCGCTACCTGCGATCGGAAAAGCCCGTATTTGCAGCGATGATCTCGCGGGAGACGCACGTGAGCGACCTGGAGCCCGGCGAGCAATCGAGGATGCAGCTCAGCCTGAGCTACTCCGATGGCTTCGGCCGGGAAATCCAAAAGAAGATCCAGGCCGCACCAGGAGCGGGGATGAATCCGAGGTGGATCGGGAGCGGCTGGACCATTTTCAACAACAAGGGCCTGCCGGTGCGCGAGTACGAGCCGTTCTTCAGCGCTTCGCAGGATTTCGAGTTTGCCGCCGTCACGGGCGTGAGCCCGATCTTGTTCTACGATCCGGTGGGGCGCGCGGTAGCTGTGCTCTATCCGAACCACACGTTCGAGAAGGCGGCCTTCGATCCGTGGCGGCAGGCGAACTTCGACGTCGACGACACGGTGACCTTCGATCCGCGGACTGATCCGGACGCGGGCGAGTTCTTCGCGCGTCTGAACGAGAGCGAATATCTGCCGACGTGGTACAGACAGCGGATCGACGGTGGGGAGGGGCCGTCCGAGCGGGCGGCGGCGCAAAAGGCGGCGCGGCACGCCGGCACGCCGACTGTGGCCTATCTCGACAGTCTCGGGAGGACGTTTCTGACGGTTGCGGACAACGGCGCGGAAACATTCCAGACGCGGATGGTCCTCGACATCGAGAGCAACCAGCGCGCGGTCGTCGATCCGCTGGGCCGGACGGTGGCCCGGCGCGACTTCGACATGCTCGGCCGGCAGATACGCCAGTCGAGCATGGAAGCGGGCGAGCGCACGATGTTGAGCGACGTCGCGGGCAGGCCGATCCGCGCCTGGAACAGCCGCCGCTACGTGTTCCGCAACGAATACGATGAGCTGCGGCGGCCGACGCGAGCGTTCGTTCAAGGCGGCGACGCGCACGAGCGGAATGCCAGTCCATTCCCGTGCGAGGTCCTGTTCCAGCGGACCGTTTACGGCGATAGTGCGGAATGCGGGTTGAGCGAGCAACGGCGGCGCGAGGCCAACCTGCGCGGCCGGGTGTATCGCACCTTCGATACGGCGGGCGTGGTCGGGATGGACCGCTACGATTTCAAGGGAAACCTGCTCGAGACCTCGCGCCGGTTTCTCCAGAACTACAAAACGGCGGCGGACTGGTCGTGCCCGCCGGCACTCGGCGCCGCCACGTTCCCAAGCAGCGCCCGGTACGACGCGCTCAACCGCGTGGTGACGTCCTCCAGCCCGGATGGCAGTGCATTCCGGCCCGCCTACGACGAAGGCAACCTGCTGCGGAAGCTAGATGTGGCGCTGCGGGGCGCCGCGCGGGATGGGCGTCTGGCGTGGACGGAGTTCGTCAGTAGCATCGAGTACAACGCGAAGGGGCAGCGCCTGCGGATCGAGTACGGTAATGGCGCCACTACTAGCTACGAGCACGATCCGGAGACGTTCCGGCTCTTTCGCCTCCGCACAACGCGTCCGCCGGTGCACGACGCGACGGCGGCGGAGATCTTCGCCGATAGCGCAGTTGTGCAGGATCTGCGGTATACCTACGACCCGATCGGCAACATCACCGAGCTGGCGGACGCGTCGCTGCGAACGGTGTTTCACGACAACCAGAAGGTAGAGGCGGTGGCTCGCTACACCTATGACGCGGTCTATCGCCTGATCGAAGCGGGCGGGCGCGAGCGTGCGAGCCACTCCGGGTTCGCGTTCGAGCCTGCCGGCGGGAACTACCGCGATTATCCTTTTGCCGCCGCCCCGCGGCTGCCGGATGCGCAGGCGCTGCGGAATTACGTCGAGCGCTACCAGTACGACGCTGTGGGCAATTTCGAAAGGGTGATCCATGGCGGCGGGCTGAATTCGTGGACCCGGACTTACACCTATGCCGAAGAAAGCCAGCTCGAGCCCGGCACGCTCAGCAACCGGCTGAGCAGCGCGCGTCTGAAAAACGCAGAGGAGCGGTATCTCTACGACGTGCACGGCAACGTGGTGCAGATGCCGCACCTGCCGGCGATGCGGTGGGATTTCCTGGACCGGCTCTGTGCAACGTCCGCGCAAGTAGTGAACTGCGGGACGCCGGAAACGACGTTCTATGTTTATGATGGGTCCGGGCAGCGCGTCCGCAAAGTGACGGAGCTCCAGAGCGGAGCGCGGAAAAACGAGCGGATCTATGCCGGCGGCTTTGAGATCTTCCGGGAATACGACGGCAACGGGGAGACGGTAAGGCTGGAGCGCGAGACGCTCCACGTGATGGACGACCGGCAGCGGATCGCCCTGGTGGAGACCGTCACCGCCGATTGCCGGGACGCATTTCTCTCCCACGAGCCGGTGCTGCGGTACCAGTTCGGGAACCATCTTGCATCGGCCAGTGTGGAGCTGGACGCGGCGGCGGAGCTGATCAGCTACGAGGAATACGCGCCGTACGGAGACACCGTATACCAAGCCGGGCGGAGCGCCGCGGAAGTAAGTCTGAAGCGCTACCGCTACACGGGAAAAGAGCGGGACGAGGAGAACGGGTTTACCTACCACGGGGCGAGATACTGCGCGCCGTGGCTCGGCAGGTGGACCAGCACCGATCCATCGGGCGTACAGGACTCCACCAATTTGTATCTTTATGCGAAGGCAAACCCGCTAACGTATTCAGATCCGTCGGGCGGCGATGCCCAGAGCGAAGCCACTTACGACAAGCTCGTCAACTCTGACGATCCCCGGGAGCGGGCTTGGGCAATCCCCGAAAACGGTACGGGTTCCACGGGTTCGAGCTCGGTGCCCACGCCAAGCTTGTCGGGGCCGGCGCGGATCAGTTCGACGTCGCCGTCGAATTCGACGCCCGCGCCTAGCGCGCCAAAACCGAAGCCGAAGGCGGAGGCGCCCAAGATGTCGGACGCGGAGTCTATGGAAAACCTCAAGGCGGTCGTGGAGCGACTACAACCGACCTATACATATTCTCCAACGGTGACCCGGGCGATGGGAGCGGCGCAGGCCGCGGGCGGGCTGCTCGAAGGCGCCGGTGCGCTGTACGCGGAGCCGGAATCCCTCGGGGCGTCAACCATCGTTCTGCTGAATGCGGCGGACACGGTCCAGAGCGGCGTGAGGATGCTGGTCACAGGCAAATCGGTGCCGTCGTTCAAATACGAGCTCTCCGCGGGCATCGCGACGGGTCTGGGCGCGGACCCGAAGACGGCGAATGCGTTCGGCGTGCTGGCGGACGTCTCCGGCAATGCGGCGGCCATGGGTGCGTCGGCGAAGATGGCCACTGCTCCGATCAGGCTTAACGAACCACCTTCGTTGGGAGGGGGCGGTTTCGGCGGCGGGACGCCGCCGCCGAGGAATCCTTTCGCCGGCCTGACGGCCGAGGAAATCGACCAGTCTATCGCGGAGTTGGGCGTCACTCAGCATTACCGCGTTCCCATCGCGGTTACCGAGGCAGGTCATGCGCCGGAGAGCCTGGTTCCGGTGTCGCGCTGGGGCCAGTCGGGATTGCGGCCAGGCGACTGGATCATGGTAGGCGACCCGACGTTCTGGACCTACCTCAAGTCGTTCAAGTGGGAGCCGTTCGGCAAGTGGGTTCGGAACATCCCGGGACTGAACAGACTCAAGCTGAACGAGCCCGCCCCCTGGCTGTCGGGCCAAACATTCATGGTTCCGCCAGGCAGCATCCGAGTGCCTGAGGGCGTCGGCGCCGAGGGAGCGATCAAGGGTATGTACGGGCAGCGAAAGTACGTGTTTCCGTAGGGCGAAAGGATCAGCGCGTGAACCCGAATCTTGCACGCTATTTGGATAAGACGGTGCTTATCTCGAATTCGAGTCGAGTGGGGGAGCAATGAAAGTGAATCTCGCACGTTATCTCAACAAGACGATCTATGTATCCCTGCCGGCGCTTTTCGAAGACGGCGTCTGCAGACCATATAAATTCATCGACGCGGAAATCAATGGCTTGTGGTTGCAGTCGGAGGAACTCACGCGCCGTCTGGCCCCCGACGATGGCAGCCAGATCTCTTCGATGAACCCCGTGGTATTTGTGCCGTTCGCGCAAATCGCTGGCGTGCTCATTGCAACGAGCGCGCTGCCGGAGCCGGCCATGCCCACGCCGGAGCCGGCCAAGCCCACGCCCGAAAAGCCACCTGAGAAACCTCCAGAGAAACCGAAGGACGAGAGCGCAAAAGCACGAGCCGCGCAGCAACCCCAGAAGCGCCAGTACAAACGCACGTAGGAGCGAACATGTCGAGCCTGATCGTAATTCGGATTCTCCCTCAGCAGACGCTGGATCCAGCCAAGTTCACCACATACCTGAATCCGCCCGGTCTCGGCCCACTCCAAATCACGGCGTACGAGCTGACCTTCAACGATCCGGTCCAAGGGCGAAAACTCGCGACCGCTACCTATGTCGCCGCGACCACGCCGCCCAGCCCGACGGCCGCGGTCACCGTACCGCCAGCACCGGTATTCAAAACACCTGTATACGGCGCCTCGCCCGCGAACGGAATCGTCCAGCAATACGATCTGGCGGGAGCCGCTCCGCCCGACTCCGCGTATTTCCAGCTCGAAGCGGTTGCCAACGCGATCATCGAGATCCCTACTGCCGTGAAGATCGAAAACGTCCGGCTGGAAGCACAGTGGGGGTCGGGCGCCGCGGCCACTCCCATTAAGGGCAACTTCGACTTTTACAACATTCCGCTCAGCCCGGGGCCGACGCCGGATTTGAATGCCTGGGCGCCCTCTACGCTATCCACTGCCGCTCAGCCCGATCCATGGGGCGCGCTGTTTCCCAGCTTCTATTTCCATCTCCCACAGCCCGCCTCCTCATCGGGCGCGTTCTCCTTCAAAGTGCCGACCGACGGCACCGCCCCCGCGTTCGACGAGCTGCTGAAAGCCACCCAGCAGATTCTCAGCCAGGATCCGGGCGGCGCGGTCATCGTGGCCACCTCCGCGGGCGCCGCGATTGGCGCTTCTGCTCTGAAGTTCCCCGCTTCGACTGCCGGCATCAGCGCAGGCATGAGTGTGTCGGGTGCGGGCGTTCCTTCCGGAACCACCGTAGTGAAGATCGACGGCGCCGGACTGGTTACGTTGAGCCACGAACTCGCTGCTCCGGTCGGGGCGGGTATATCGATCACCTTCACACCGAATCTTGGCGCATTGACCCTCGAACAGTGCCGCAACATCGCGTACGAAATCGTCTGGATCCAGCAGCCGCCGGCGCCCACGCCACCCGATCCGGTGGAGGATCTGTATACGAATCCTCCGAACACCGGACCGTTGCTGTCCGGCACCACGCCGAATCAATTCGAGGCCGACCGGCGCCAGTTCGAGGCAGAGCTAACCAGCTATTACGCGCTCGCCGACGCAGCGGCGGATCGTCTCACCACGTTCATCTTTGCGTTGTCCGCGGCGGTCGCCTGCGAACAATCGACCCTGGCCGCGCAGGAAGCGGTGCTGGAACTCCCTCCCAGTCCGGGCGGCGTGGACATCGGCGCACTGAGCGGACACAAGATCCTGTTAACCGGAGTCGATGCCGTCGACCCGCCCGTGAATTTCGGGGTGCCGGCGGCATTCTTCTACGCGCTGGGTGCGCGACTGCCCCCACAGATCAGCCCGGCGCAGCGCCTACAGCTTGCGACTCGCGACCGCCTGACCCGGCTTCTGACCGAGTTGACGTCCGGCATCCAAACCGGATTGATTGCGGATTCGGAAACCTTCGTCGCCATTCCGCTCGCAGGCATCAACGCGGCTCAGGCCGCCCGGCGACTGGTCGCGCACGGAGTGCCTCGCGGAGAGGCGCTGCCGCGTGCGCCGCTCGGTGCGCGTGCGCTCCCCACCTTGGCAGCCACCACCGCAGGAAGCAGCCTCACCTTCGCCTCGACCGCGGGGTTAACAGTCGGCATGCGAGTGGGTGGCGCGAATATCGCACCCGGCACAACCATTTCGGCCCTCACCGCAACGACGGTAACGCTGAATGTGCCACCGCTGGGCGACGTGAAGGCTGGCGAGACCGTCGCCTTCGCTCCGCCGTATCCGGCGGGTCTGGTTACGCTGCTCAACTCCTGGCTTGGAACCCCGCCCTCGGTTACGGGTTCCATCAGCAGCGAGTCTTACATCGCCGGGCAGGATGTTGCACAGTTCTGGCCTTCTGCCGAAGCGGCCCAGCCCGCCGCTTACCTCGACCTGGTTCTCTCCGCGCTCACGGAGGGATACATTGTCCCGGCGCCTTTCAATGCGCCGCTCGGTGGTCTGATCATCACGACGCTGCTGCCGGTGCAAACCGTGGCCGCGCTAGCCGCGGTTACGCGCGCTGAGTGGACCGACTTCTTCGAGAAGCACCCGACCTGGCTGCCGCCCGGAACCGGCAACGTGAGCGCGCGCATCGCCTCATTCATCCGGCGGGTCCAGAACTTCATCCTGATAGGCGGCGGAGGTCCCACCGCATCGTTCGTTCTGGTCACCACCGCATTCGCGCCCGCCGGGAGCACGGTCCTGCAATTCGTGCCGACTACCGCCATCGTGGTCGGAATGTCCGTCGTCGGGCCGGGGATCGCCCCGGGCACCACCGTAGCCTCGGTTGCAACCACGTCGACCGCCACGTCGGTCACGTTGAGCACGCCGGTCGAACCCGCGGGCGTTCCGGTAAATGCCAACATCAAGTTCAGCGTCAACGCCCTGGCCGCCGCGGCGCTGGACTGGGACGCGCTGCCGCTCCCGTCGCAGGACTGGTTCACCAAGTGCCTGACCGCCTACGGTCCGTTCGTGCTGGGAAGCGGCTTCGATGCCGCCAAGCTGCGCGCCGCAGCGGCCGTTGTATTTCCCGGTGATGAGTTAGCCCAGGACTGGATCGCCAGCGCACTCGAAGCACTCGACGCGATGTATGCGGTGTTGAACACGGTCCCCATACCGCCGCCTGCAACCGGCGCGTTCCGATTCTCTTTGGCCGAAGCGCTGTATGCACGCGGCTTTACGGCAGCCGCGAAGATCACCGCGCTCTCAAACGATGACTTCGAGCGTGCGCTTACCGGCACGGTTGCGTTCGATCTTGCCGGGGCGATCTACACGGCGGCGACGGCGATTGTACCTGCAGCACCCGCCGCCGCAGGCGTTGCCGGGTTTGCGCCGATCAACCCGGATGGATCGCTCAGCAACTGCATACCGTCGCCGTGCTCCTCTCCGCTTGGCCCCGTCGCGTATCTGAACGAGATGCTCGGGCTTTCGGCACTCTCCACTTGCGAGACGACGGAGGCCAGTCCCGTATCGCTGCCCACGAGCGCGGCAACCGCGGCCGGGACGGCTCTGCCATTCGTATCGACCAAGGGACTCATCCGCGGGATGTCGGCAACCGGCGCCAATATTCCGGTGGGAACCACGGTTGCGGACGTGAAACCCGCGTCAGTCGTCCTGAGCGCGGCGATCGCGGGTGCTTTGCCCGCAGGGTCTGTGATCACGTTCACCGCGGCGAAACTGCTCGCAGCCATCAGCCGGCGTCGCGGCCCGATCGGCGATCTTGCGGCGAGCTGTGCGAATCTTGAAACCCCTCTCCCTGCCATCGATCTGGTCAACGAGTGTCTGGAGTTCATGGGCGCGGCAGCGAAGCCCGCTTCCGGCACGGTCTACGATACTTCCGCCGACGATCTCGCCGGTCACGCGCTGTGTCAGCCTTCGCCGTGTCCTCCCGCCGAATGCGATCCGCCGTGTCACCCGCCCGAACGGATCTTCGCAGCGCTGCCGGAGTATTCCACGCCGGCGAGCCCCGTGGCCGCGAACGGCGCGGTCACGCCCGCCGTGTGGAACGTTCTGAAGAAGGATTTCTCGTCGTGCCACCTGCCATACTCGCAGGCGCTTGACGTGTCGCGAACGTATCTCCGGGAGTTCGGCAGTTGCCGCGTCGAGGAGATGCGGACCTTCCGCAAGTGCATCACGGAGTTCGTCCTCGATCCTGCGAACGAGCCCGCTGGCTTCCAGGACCATTTGTGGCGCTTCCCGGTGCGCATCGATATCGCGATCGAATACCTCGGGATCACGCCCGAAGAGTACCAGTTGCTGTTTGCAGGCACTCCTGCTCCGGATTGCGCCGCACCGCCGGCGGACCCGGCCCGTCCGGATCCCAACCAGCCCGATCCCAACCGCCCAGATCCTGCACAACCGGACCCGAATCGTCCCATCGGCGGCGTGCGCCGCGCTGCTGCGCCGGCGCCATGGGAACTCTACGGTTTCCAGAACCCCGACGGGAACGGCCGCCGCTGGACCGAGCAGATTCTGCAGGTCCGCGAATTCCTTGCGCGAACCTGTTTAAGCTACTGCGAATTCTATGAGCTCTGGAAGTCCGGGTTCGTCGCATTCACCAACGGCAACCGACGGTTCGGAAACTTTCCGGAATGCGAGCCGTGCTGTCTGGATGATCTCTCCATCCGATTCATCGACGGCGAAGGCGATCGGTTTATCGACGGCAATCTGCGCAAGCTCGCGGTGTTCATCCGCTTGTGGCGCAAGCTGAAGGAGTCGTGCTGCTTTTGTTATACGTGGGCCCAACTCCGCGATATCTGCAACGTGCTGCGTCTTTTCGACGCGAGTGGCACGCTGAACCCCGAATTCATTCGCCAACTCGCCGCGTTTCAGATGCTGCGCGACCATTTCGGCCTGGATCTGACCGATCCGTCGGAACCGGTCGCTCCGACCGCGGTGGACGCGGACCGCACGCACATCCTGGCGCTGTGGGTAGGGCCGACGGCAGCGCGATGGGGATGGGCCGTACGCCATCTTTGCTGGAAAATAGTGCATCACGCGCGGCGCTACTACCGGTGTGAGGAACGATCGCAAGAGTTCGTCGAATGTCTCACGGCGCGGCTCGATCGCATCTCGGCGCTGCTGGGCTTCGATCCGTTGGTGCCCGCCGACACCTGGTACGCGCTGCCGACGCACACGCTACGTTTCGCGGAGGTGCTGGCTAAGATCGCCGCCTCCAGATTCACAGTCGACGAACTGCTGTTTCTGTTCACCGCGGATGATGAGCGGTGCGGCGAAATCTTTCCCACGCAGGATGAATGCGACGGGCTCGATCAGCCGTTGGATCTTCCGGCTGGCGAGCACGAGTTCTCCCTCCGTCACCTGCGCCGGAACCTGCTGTGCGCCGCACCGGCGTGCGGGTCCGAAGAGGCCGGAGTCAGTATTTCGCTGGCATTGGACCACGGCACCGGCACCGCAGCGGATTGCGATCACGAGGATCAGCGGTGGCACGAGCGGCGCGAGATCGTTCACGTGGCGGCGACTATCTCGAGAGAATGCGCGGACGAGTGGGACTGGCGTCGCGTCGAGAAGGTGCTCGAAGAGGAACTCGGCTTCGCGTTGGACGACATTCTGACCTTCGGCCGACATTTCTTCCCTCAGTTGCTGCAGAAGGCCGGATACCTGGTGGACCAGCCATCCAGACGATTTACCAGCAGCCTCCCGGCCGCACAGACCGCCGCGGCTCTTTGGAGCGCCGCTGACGGGCCGTTCCAGTACGACGCTGCCGCCGGAACGCTGTGGACTCATCTGCCGCTCGCGGACCGGTCGGTAATCGCGCAGCTTGTACGGCTCAACGCGCTCAATGCGAATGAGCAGCGCGCGGTACAGGATCTATACTTTCAGCCGCGGGCCATGCTCGCAATTTTCGCGCTGCTGTTCCCCGACTTCCCGGCCGCCGAGCGGCACCTGATCGAGGAATCGGATGAGTGCGAGCGCTGGGAGTACTTCCGCCGGCGCGTCGAGGAATGCCACAATCGCTGTCATATTATCGCCCGACATTTGGCCGGTCACGTCGCCTGGGTGACGCGGCAGCCGTGCCCCGAGGGCGAGGCAGTCGCGATGCTGATCCTTCGCGAGTTGTTTGGCGATGAGAATCTGGCGAAGACCGATTGGGAACAGGATAGCGGCAACACTCCGGCGGTGACCTGGACTCCGCCGGCCAACGGCGGCGCCTTCGCCGCGCTCCTCGGACTATCCGGCACCGGACTTGTGGCGGAGCATAAGGTCGCAGGCGGCGGCCTCGTTTGGCGCAGCACCTCGGGCTCGCTGAACGGCTTCGGATCCGCGCGGGACGCCGCCAATGCTCCCGTGCCCACCGTACTGCCCTCTCTGGCGGCAACGATCACACCTGCACAAGCTGCGTTCGTGAGCGTGCGCAACGGCTTCCTCGTAAAGAATGGCACCGGCGCCTTGCTTGGCGGCGCACAGGGCTTCGAAACCACCTGGTCTGGCGCGCTCCTGGTGGAAGAAGAGGGCAGCTACGAGTTTTGCGCCGACGTCCCTTCACCGGCACACGACCACCGCTGCTGCGAGCCGCACGATGTATTCAAGTGGCGTGTGACGCTGAGCCGCGGGTCGAAAACGTGGGTCGTGGTCAGCCATCGGTGGCCCGGGGAAGAGGAGCGGCGGTCGTCGTCCCGGCTTCTCAAGTGCGGCGCGTACGGGCTGACCGTGGAATTGGTGCGTCCTACACCAAACTTTACCAGCGCGGAGCACGTGCATCCGCAGTACACGGGTCTCGAAGTGATGTACTCGGGTCCGGACACCTGCGGCGAGCGGATGCCAATACCGCACCGCCAGTTGTTTTCGGTAGTCAAGGATGACACGCTAGGGCAGGGAATCGTCGCCGCCGCGGCGGGCGCGTCGCAGTTCCTCGAGCGCCAATACACCAGCACGCTGCGCGACATCCGGCGCACCTACCAGCGCGCCTTCAAGGCGATGCTGTTCGCGCATCGGTTCTCGCTCGAAGCGCGGCGCAATTGCCACGGAACGTCCGAACTCGGGTACATGCTGGAGGAGGCGGTGCGGTTTGCCGGCGAGTCCTTCTTCAAAGCTGGAGCGGTTTACACCCGTCACGCTGCAAACTTCGATTTCGATTTCCTGCCGGTTGCGGATGAATACCACTCGCCGGCCGGCGATTCGCGAACCAAGCCCTCCGCCAAACGCACGCAAGCGATGTTCGATTGGTGGGAGCGCATCTTCGACTACACCATCGCCCGAGCCGACGTGTGCTGCCGCCATCATCGCCCGCTATGGCACCTGTTCGCCGACGCGCGAGCCACGCATCAAACTGATCCCGTGCCGCTCCTCTCACACCTGGGAGTGGACCCGAGATGGGCGAAGGCCGTGCTGCGCTTCTGCCAGGGGCAAGCCGTACCCGTCTTTGCCGTTGGCAGCGGCGAGCTGCAGGACGATCGCTGGACGATTCGCGCCTGGCACGCCGATCGCTGGCTCAGCGCGGTCGACTGTCATTTCGCACCGAAGAGCATGGAGGCGATCCGTCCCGATCTATGGGCGTCCGAGGATCCTTCTGCACTGGTCGCCGCCGAGACGCAAACCGGCAACGCAAATCTCTTGGCATTCGTCTGCGATGGCTTTCTGGAGCACGGCAATCCACGCCGCTACGACGAGTTGCGCCGTCTGAATGACGGCCTGCGGCGGCGTGGGCGCGATGCGCTGCTCGCGTTCCTCTGCCAACTGAACCGCGTGGAGTTGCCCTGGGCGCCGGGGCAGTTTGCGACCAACCCACGCGATCTGAGCGACCTCTTACTGCTCGATGTGGAAGCAGGGATTTGCGAGCGCATCTCTCGCATCGAAGATGCGATCGCCGCGGTGCAGGCCTTTGTCCGGCGCGCGCGGCTCCGGCTGGAGACGTCGTGGACCGTTACCGCTGGATTCGCCGAGGTTTGGGATCGCGAGTTCGCGACATTCCACATCTGGCAGGCATGCAAGCGCCGGCGGCTGTACCAGGAGAACTGGGTCGAGTGGAGCGATCTCGAAAAGGCGCGGAAGGTCGAGGCGTTCCAGATGCTGGAGGGCCGGCTCAATAGTTCCGCGCTGAGTGCGGTGATTCCCGGCGGCTCCGAGTGGTGGCCGGATCAACATCCGCCCGCCTCCCAGCCGGAGGTTCTGCAGGCGCGGGAACCCTCGTGGTTGCGCCAACTCGCGGCACCGCGGGAAGGTCTTCAACTGCTTGGTACGCCGGAGCGCGATGGGCGGCCGTCATGGCTGGCTGCCCTCGAGCCGGCTCCCGCCGGTGGCGGGCCACTGCCTGGTTCGCAGCCGATTCCACTTTGGATGGAAGCGGCTATTCGGGTCGGCACACGATTCTTCCGAATCGCCGCAGCGGGGATCCCGCCAGCCGCGTCTCTCTTCGAGCCGCACATCCGAAAGGACGATGGCGCCTGCGTTACCTGCTGCCAGGAGTGCGGCTGCAGCCATCCCAATCGCGTCGACGAGTACTTTTTCTGGATTGTGCCGGCCTCGATCTATGAGCCGCCTGCATCCGCCGCCCTCGCCGGCGGCCCCGTTGGCTATGTGTCTTCGGGCGACTTCCAGAACGGTTTTCAGGACGACTACTACGATCCGATCCAACAGCAATCCGCAGTGTGGCAGGACCCCCAGCAGTTGCCTCAGCTTCTGTACTGGCAACCGAAACCGGCGGTACGGCTCGCATGGTGCCGCATCCACAACGGAGAGTTCCAGCAGCCACGGCAGTCCGAACTTGCCTTACGTGTGGACGACGTTGCAGCCAGTGACCTGGCATTCCTCGGACGCACTGTCGATTCGCTTACCTTCTCTGTCAGCAACGGCATCCCCGCGCCCGGATACACCGATCCGTCCGCGCCGGGTTTCCGATTCGATATGCCCGCTGACGCGGCTACCCTCCTGCCCGAGATCGTGGCTCCGAAAACACCTCCGACGTTTTTGGCGCCGGCGAATCTTCCCGCGTACCCGTGGTTTCTGTTCCACGACCCCGGCGCATCTCTGCTCCCGCTTTCTCCGTTCAGTCCCGCGCTCACAGTGGCGCAATTCCTGCGGTCGCAGTGTCGCTTCGAAGCCGCGCTCGCGTGGTACCGCACTGCCTTCGACCCTCTGACGCGGGACAACACATGGATAGAGTGCGGCGGCGACGATGGCGACGATCGTGAGAGGCAGCCGGCGGAAGCCTGCTGCGATAGCACCGATATTTCCTGCGATCAGGCAAGGAACCGTGCGGTGGTTCTCCACTACCTCGAGACGCTCGTCGAATGGGGCGGGGCGATCGCGCGGCAGGGCCGCTCCGCCGAGGCGCTCCGTCAGTCGCGCGTGATTTTCGACACCGCGGCCAGGATTCTGGGGTCCGCGCCGCGCGTCGTGAAGCTCCCCGCCCCCGCCTCGCCGCCCAAAGTCTCCGAGTTCTCGCCCTTGCCGCCTCCCATCAACCCTCGGTTGATGAATTTGTACGAGACGGTGCGCGACCGGTTGGAGAGCCTTCGAGCCTGCGCCAACGATCGGCGGCTGCGTGACGGTTCCACTCATTCGGTTGGAACGTTCTTCGGCGATGACCCCTCTCGGGAAGGTTGGCGTGCCGCGGCCACGGCCTGCGAAACCGAGGCGGAAGCGTGCTTCCTCAGCAGTCCATATCGCTTTACCTTTCTCGTTGAGAAAGCGCAGGAATATGCTGCCCGGGTGCAGGAGCTTGGAAACGCTCTGTTGAGCGCCTGCGAGAAGGGGGACGCCGAGTTCCTCGCGTCGGTCCGCGCGAACCAGGAGCGTGAGTTGCTGGCGCTCGGCCTGAACGCCAGGAAAGATGCCTGGCGCGAAGCCGACTGGCAGATCGAATCCCTGCAGAAGGCCAAGGCAATGGCCCAGGCCAATCTCGACTATTTCACTCAGTTAAAGGCGCTCGGATTGAATTCCGGTGAAGTCACTTTCGAAGCGCTCACCGCCGCCTCAATGGTTCTGCGAGGTACAGGGAATCTGCTCGAAGCGGTCGCCGGGGGTATGAGCGCGGCCGGCAACTACTTTAGCGGGGTGGCGGGCTTCGGCGGTTCGCCGCTCATCTACGCGCAGCTTCCGCCTGGCGAGCCGCTGGCAGGGGACTTCGCGGCCAATGCCAGGATCATGGTGGCGTTGGGCGATATCGCCAACACGACCGCCAGCCTCTCCCTGACGCAGTCCGGGTGGGATCGGCGGCTGGACGAATGGAATCACCAGATCGACGTACTTACCATCGAGATCCAGCAGATCGAGCGCCAGATCCTTGGCGCGCAGCGGCGCCGCGATCAGTTGCTGAGCGATCTCAACTCCTTCGCACGCCAACTGGAGCAGGCACGCGAGATTCAGGACTTCCTGCGCGATAAATTTACGTCGCACGCGCTCTACCTCTACCTGCAGAAGGAAACATCGGCACTGCAGTACATGACTTACGATCTCGCCTCGCGCGTCGCCTTGCAGGCGCAGTTCGCCTTCAATCTGGAAAGCGGCCACACCATGCAGCGATTCCTTCCCGAATGCGGCTGGAGCTCGCTGCACGAAGGACTCCTGGCGGGAGAGAAGCTGTCGGCGGCGCTGCGGCAGATGCAGAAGGCATATCTCGACGGGAACGCGCGCGAGTACGAGCTCATCAAACAGATCTCGCTGCGCCAGCATTTCCCGGCGCAGTTCCTGAAACTTCGGCTCACCGGGCAGTGCGAGATCGAGATCCCGGAGTGGATGTTCGATCTCGATTTTCCAGGCCACTTTATGCGGCGGATCAAGAGTTTGAACCTTACGATTCCGTGCGTCACCGGTCCGTACACAGGAGTCCATTGCCGCCTGACGCTGCTGGGCAGCCAGACGCGCACCGATCCTCGGCTGTCGGCCCCGCCACATGAGTGCTGCTGCCCACCCGCGCCGTGCGGCCAGTCGTGCTGCGAAGACGAGCGGCTGGCACATGAGTATCGACCCTGCCCTGACGACCCGCGGATCGTGCGCCAACATGGTGCGCGCGAAGCGATCGCGACCTCGACTGGCCAGAACGATGCTGGCCTGTTCGCGCTCGACTTCAACGACCTGCGTTATTTGCCGTTCGAATACATGGGCGGTGCGAGCCGCTGGAGAGTCGAGGTTCCGCCGGAGAACAACTACTTCGACATCCAAACGATGACGGATTTCAACCTGAGACTTGGTCTAATCTCGCGGGAAGGTGGTCCGCTTCTGCGCCGGGCTGCTCAGGCCGCCTCGAAAATGCGGTTGCCCGGCGACGGCTGGCGCCTGATCGATGTGGAACATGAGTTTCCCGACGCGTGGCACCAGTTGACGGAATGCGGCTGTGGCAATAGCGGCGAAAGCCGGCTCAGGCTCCGGCTGGAGCGCCGGATGTTCCCCTTCGTTCCGGGTAGCTGCGGGATCTCAATCAAGGGTATTGCGTTAGTGTTCGGCTCGCCCGACGCCTGCGATCCCTGTGACGATTTCTGCGACCCGTGCGGACCCGCATCCACACCCGACTGCCCCTGCCCCGGGCACCCCCGCCCGGCGCGCTGCTTCGTCGATTTCCGGCAAGGTGACCTGGCTTGCGACCATCCCTCCCAATCCGTGGAGTGCATACGGAACGGTGTCTGGGGAGACGCCTATGCGGGCAGCCTTCACACCCACATCGATCTGCCTGCCAGGAAGGGCCGGCACGAGCGCGTGGAGTTCGTTTTCCATCTTCCCGCGCGGCATCTCGATAACTGCTTCCTGCTTTGCCGATATGCCGCGTCATGAGACTGCAGTATCGCATGGTCCGAAAGTTGGATCTACATGAATCTACGGTAGATTTCACCGAGGCGGGACTGCCGATAATGGCAACTCAACGAAACTAGACGGTCCACGCGCGCGAGGGTACTTGAAGATCCTGTTGCAGAGTTCTTGGTTAACGGCCTCCTGCTCGCAGTAGTGGCGAAGCGGCCGAATCTGTAGACTGCTGGATCATGCGGATGAGACCCTGCCACTCGAGAGCCGTTCGCTTGCTAATCAAGCATTCTAAGCTCAATAAGCTACGGCGATGGCAGCTTATGGAACCAGATCTGCTACGTGGGTCTTGGGGTTCTTTCGAGACTGGAATCCCCGTTGTTCCGCGCGGCTGATGCGGTGACAGTACGGCGCCGGGTTCTGCTGTCACGTGATCCGCACTCTTCGATGTGGGCCAGATCCCCATCTCTAATCAAGCGTAAAGCCCTCCGACGTGGTCCCTAACCTGTGGCGGCATCCGGGGATCAGCCGATTTCAATTGCGGCGGCACGTGCGAGTCGCGCGGGTGCGCGTTCGGACAAAGCGGGTTTAGCCGGTAGCTTGGGACTCCCGGTGAAAATGGCTGCCGGGGGCTCGGCAGATTCGCCCTCGTAATCGTGATCAAGGTTAGTGGTTTCTTTAAGGAAGCATCGGCGGGAGCCACTGCCGTCATCCGATGGGCCTGCAACTTTCTTGCGGAATTGACTTGCTTCGTGGCGCGAACAGAGTGATCAATCGTCATGCGAGGAACAACCGAATGACGCGCACCAAGAAGCAGCCGAAAGACGCAACGTCCGGATTCGCCATCCGGCTCAAGGACGACACCGATCTCGGAAACGCGACCCTGATTGCTGAGGACGAGACCGGTGGTTACCTGCCCCTCTGCCCGGTGGCGACAATCGCCGAAGGACGCGAGATCGCCCAGGGAGACCAACAACTCCGGATGCGGGAACTGGAGCGTGGTGGGGAACCCTTCTGCCCGACGGTCTACAGGGTCTGGGCGCGCGGCGTTGGCGGGAGCTACGCGGTGGCAGCCGAGTTCGATCCCTCGAAACTCTGACCGAACGAAAGGATCACGAACATGACGACGTTCATCATCGACACCGACAACAACATCACCGCGCTGGCCGAAGTCCCGGCCACCGCCAACCCGGCCGAGACGTTCACCAGCGAGAAGGCCCTCGCCAAGCTGACCGCCGACTGGCCTGCCGCCCGGCTGGCGGACACTTGGAACGCCTTCGCCGGGGTGGCCCCCTTTGACGACCTGAAGGCGGTCAAGAGGTTCACGGACCGCAAGAGCGCGGTCGGCCGGATTTGGAAGGCGGTCCAGCGCCTGGTCCCCGACGCTGCGCCACAGGCGCCCGACGTCGCGCCGGAGGGAGCCTCCTCGACCACGGAGCCCACCCCAAAGAAGAAGGCGCCCAAGCCGCCCACGGGCGCGAAGCAGGCCAAGGCGAAAGCGACCCGCGGCAAGGCCAAGAAGGAAGCAGGCCCGACGCCAGCCCGCGAGGGCAGCAAGAAAGCCGAGGTCCTGGAGATGATGCGCCGGAAGAACGGCGCGACCCTGGCCGAGATCGTGGAGGCCACTGGCTGGCAGAAGCACACGGTCCGCGGCTTCGTGGCCGGTACGCTCAAGAAGATGGGGGTGACGGTCGAGTCGTTCCGCAGCGACTCGGGCGACCGCACCTACCGGGTGGCAAAGTAACAGCAGCGATCCCGGGTCCCCTCCAGCCGCCCAGCAATGGGCGGCTTTTCTCGTCGTCCTTGTGATTATTCACTTGCGTCCCGGCCCAACTGGAGTGATGAATCGTGGTGTATGGAAACGACTGCCACGAAGAAGCTTTTGGTAAACCAGCCCGACTTCCGCGCGTACGAACCCGAATGGGCTGACGCCGGACAGGGAGTGGAACTGCTGATGCAAATTGTGCGAAGACCTCGATCAGGAGTCCGGAAGATGGGAGCCTTTCTACGCGATCGTGGGGCGCCGTCGTTCCACTGGGGAGCTTGGTCGCTTCCTTGCAGCGGACGTCTGAAGCCGGCGTAGCCTGCGTTCAGGGCGGAGATTTGCCGGATGTCAGAAGTTGAGTTTTCTGGTCCGGTCGCGATTATTCACTTGCATCGTTCCTGGACCGGAGCGATGAATGGTGTCGAGGAAGCGAGCAGATGGCCACCACTAAGACGACCCGCCAAAGCAGACTGGCTACCGAGTCAAGAACCGAGCAGGACATCCTTGCAGAAATCTACAAGCTCAGCGACGGACTCCAACAGGACGCAAAGCGCCTAATCAGATGCGCAATCCAGGAGATTCGGGATCGTCGGAGCGGCAAGGACGTGTCCTAGCGCGTCCAATGCTGGCCAGCGACGCTTGGCTGGCGGCACGTACCGGTTCGCGAATTAGCCAGTCGGCCCGCAGCACCCCTCGCGCCGCCTGGGTTCGCCCCGGCGGCGTTCCCTCGTCTGGGGAGCGACCATTAGGCCGTTCCTTCCTTTCCGGTACGCTCTCGAGGGCCAAGCGACTGGCCGATTGCAAAGACCAGCCAAGTCTGCAGACTCGGCCGCCTGTGTCGGACTGTCGGTCGGATAATACTTGAATGGCACGAGTCCGATTCAAAAAACCCAACCCGCTCGGGTCAAACACGCCATCCGTCACTTTGCCGCGCCCAAGCGTGGCACTTCAAAGGTTCACAAGGTACCTGGCTGCGGAGTTCAACAGAAGCACGATCTTCCTTCGGAACCAAGTGTTTACCGCAGTTATCGCAGCCATCGACTCCGCTTATGCCGCAGCCGGTGCGGAGAACAAGAACGTCACTACTGGTCTGGTTCGAATTCTGATCGCGTGTCATCAGGCAATGTACTCAGCGACTTCATGTTTGGCTCGGGGTGTTCCTTTGGATGCTGCGGCGGCCTCGCGACGCGCTCTTGAAGCGGCTCGTACAGCGCTGGCCATCAAGGTCGACCCTAGGAACGCTGAGAAATGGACGGCATACAAAGAGCGCCTTGTCACGCTGGCAGGCTCGCCAGACCGAACAGCGGCCGCCGAAGTTGAAAATTGACTATGACGTGTTGAAAGGTGATGCCTTGGCCGAGAAGTTGGCATGCTTTATCGGGATTCTGTCTGACGCGGCAGTTCACTTCACTCCCGAGTTCTTGTCTCGATTGGATTTCCAAGAAGGAAAACATGGCACAGCGATCATTTCGAAGTATCTCGAAGCAGATGACCACCAACTCGCGCTGGACCTAAAGATGCTCGCTTCAGTACATCTTCTGATCCTCAAGACAATTGATAGGTGCTGTGATGGCGGCCTCAGCGGTTCAAACGAATTCCGCCCAGCGCTCCAGGACATCGCACGAACTGCTCGACTGCTCTACGACAAATATCCGTTCATGCATCGGCCCGAACTCGAAAAAGAGTTGCAGGAACCGATCTGAACCGTTTGATGGAGATGTACGACCTGCGCGGGCGGCTACTCCCTACTGCATGAAGATCGAGGCTGGATAGATTGATCTTCAACCGAGCGTATCGACAGCATCCCAACGGCAAGGCTTCCCTGGGCAGATCGTCGGCCTTGGATTCCGAAGCACGGGAAGCTGGCCGCAGAAGCGCTCACCCTGCGCGCAGCCGTCGGCCCGCAGCCATCTTCCTCCCGAGACTTCCCAGACCCGTCACCACGTCAGGGATGGCTCCCTCCATCGCGATCCGAGTACGCGACGACGGAGACAAACCGAACTCCCTCGCGTGCCTGTAGACCTGTGCCATTGCGGTGTTTGCAATGCCGAGAAGGGGATTCTGCTGCACATAACCCGACGCTGTCTTGGTCAGCAGCCCACTCTTCTGCAGGCCCTCTTGCGCTTGGATCATCGTTGAATAGGCCGTGCAAAGACTTGCCAAGACCATTCCGTCGGCCTCGGTCAACACCCTCATTCGCTTCAGAATCGGAAGGAGGCGACGCCATTCGCGCTTCGCGATCGCGTCCAGGTGCGCCGGGCATTTGGGCGGGGCTGGTCCCGGTTCGGGTTCGTGTCGGTTGCCGACGTAGCGTCCTTCGAAGACCTTCAACGCTGTCGGTCGGGGTGCTGGGCCGCGGGGTCCTATGTCACCACCTCCTCTTTGATCGCATCCTCGGCAGCCATCCGGCGCCCGGTCTTCACGTGCTCGAACGTCGCGCCGTGACCTTCGAGGGTGGCCTCCTTTCCCGTGAACGCCTGCCACCTGAGTGCCGCACAATCGGCGTAGCCTGGATCCAACTCGATCGCCAGACAGACGCGCCCAGTCTGTTCGGCCGCGAGGAGAGTCGTGCCGCTGCCGCTGAATGGCTCGTAGACGATTTCTCCCGGCATCAGGTGGTTCAGGATCGGACGCCGCATCAGATCCACCGGCTTCTGGGTCGGGTGATCGAACTTTTCCTCCTTCGATCCCCCCATGATGAACTTCGGCGACGGCGAATCCCAGATCGTTGAGTTCTCCCCGGCTTTGCCAAACCACGGGGCATTCTTCTTGCGCACATACCAGCAGGGTTCGTGTTGGAACCAGTAGTGGGTTCGCGTGAGCACGGTGCGGCCCTTGTTCCAGATGATCTGCTGGTGGTGGAGGAAACCGATGCGGAGGAGTCCGTCCAGCACCTCGCGGGTGAACTTCGAGGCGTGCCAGACATAGCCAACCTCCAAGCTCGGGACCAGTGCAAACGCATCGGACCAGTCGGCGCGGGTGTCGGACGAGATGGACGTGTTGCGGTGTCCCTCGGTGCGCTTCTTCAGATAGCTGGGCTCGGCGGGTCCGCAGCTATTGAGACCGGCTCGGTCACGCCACTCAGAGTCCAACTCGATTCCGTATGGCGGGTCCGTCACCATCAGCGACGGCGACGTGCCGTTCAGGCACTTCGCCACGGTTGCCGGATCCGTGGCATCGCCGCACACCAGACGGTGCGGACCCAGGAGCCATACGTCCCCCGGCTGCGACACCGGGGAAACCGGTAGAGGAGGAGCTTCGTTTTCGTCGGTCAGGCCCTGGTTTGCCGGGGTGAGGAGCCGCGAGAGTTCGTTGTTGTCGAATCCCGTCAGGCTGCCGAGATCCACGGCCAGCGCCTGAAGCTCCGACAGTTCCACGCTCAATAGTTCGAGGTCCCAACTGGCTTCCTCATGGCTGCGATTGTCCATGAGCCGGTAGGCCTTGATCTGCGCGGGCGTTAGATTCGAGGCGACGTGCACCGGGACTTCGGTCATCCCCAGTTTCTTCGCCGCCAGCAGGCGTGCGTGGCCAACGACGATGACGCCCTCGGCGTCGACGACGATTGGTTGTCGCCAGCCGAATTCCTTGATCGACGCGGCCACCTTGTCCACCGCGCGCTCGGGGATCTTCCTGGCGTTCCGTGCGTAAGCAACGACGCGACTTGCCGGCCACTGTTCCACCGTCATCTTGATACCCCCCCCCATCAAAACTCGAAAAATCTTCAGTTAGTCCGCCGCGCGGGCCTTTCTAACCCATTGGAAGAAATGGGGTTCCCCCCTCCCGGCACTTCGTCACAGACCACCCGGCCAGCCCCGATCGTCTCCCGGTACGTCTTCTCGCGATGGCAGCCCCGACAGATCCCCTGCAGGTTGCTCCGCACGTAGTGCAGGTCCGGTCGCCTGGCCGCCGGCTCGATGTGATCGACTTCCTGACTCCATTCCCGACGGCAGACGCGACAGATCGGCTCCTCGGCCAGCACGAGCGCCCTGATGGACTCCCATCGCTTGCCATATCCACGTTGCTGCCGGGTGCCAGGGCGCCGGAAGCGGCCGCCGTACTGGCGTCCGCCATGCACCGGGCAGCGCGCGTTCAAGACGTCCACGGGGATTCGGTACCGGCAGCCGGGCGCGGGACAGTAGCGGGCGTTCACGAGCAATCCTTTCGGTTTGGCATTTGGACGTGGACCCTCGCCAAAACATTTCCTCTGTTTCGCGTTTTGGCGCCCGTGGCGCGTTCGCGGGTCGGCTTCCGCACCCCAACCCCTGCGGAGGGCGCCTCGCGCTCGCCTGGCCCGCCTGTGCACGCGGGGCAATGCCTCGGGCAATAACTGCAGCCGCAACGAAGTGGCACGTGCAGCATCTCGGGCCGGCCACCACAAACACGACAGGAGCCAGCGTGGACGGTCTGACGCCAACACCGGCTACGCCTCATGCCGAGCCTCCCGTAGTTGACTTCGACTCTTGACCAGGAACGGCCGCTGTCTGCGGCAGCGCTCCTCCTCGTGAACGTCCAGGAACTCCAGCAACAAGTGCAAGGCCGCCCTGGCCTCAGTGCAGTACAGCCGCGGAGGCACACCAGCGTTGATCGACTGGTTGAGGAACGTGACAACCACACCCGTCACCAAGCGTTCCGCAGACTGACGGCCGGTAACCTCGGCGCGGGCAGGGCGAGTGCTCACGGCGGTGGGCCGATCGGTCATCATACGGCAGGCGCCCTCCGCTCCGCGCGTCTCTTCACTGCTGCAACGTCTCTCTCGGTCACGGACGCTGGGGGTGCGTCGAGTATCGCGCGAGCGTCGGCGAGCAGCCGGTCACGCTCCAGCAGCCCTTGTTCACTCTCGAAATCTGCAGCCGCCATGGAGTTATCAATCGGCCGAAGATCCCCGAGCCGACCGGCAGCGCTCGCTCGGTCCCACAGCGCCCGCCAAGCTGACTGCTGGACTTCGTAGCGAAGCGCTCGCTTCCTCGCTGCTGTCAGTTCTTCCAGCCAGCCGTCGCCGCGCAACTCGCGCGTTTCACGCCCGGCGATACAGGTACACCACGCGCACCCCTCCGGTTCCTCCACGCATCCCTGACCCCGGCAGGACGTGCAGGCCCGCCGCGCCTCCTCGTCCCGGCGGCGCCGTGCGGTGCGAAGCAGTTCCTCCTGCATGGCCGCCTCCTCGGCACCTCTCTTCGCGGACTCGTCAGCGGCACGGGCAGCGGCTTCCTTCAATCGCGGCAGCCGCTCGCGAATGTCGGCGATCTGGTTCTTGGCGAAGGTAACAAACCATGCTGGTGATCCAATCGGCGTCCTTCGTCGCTGCGCGTGGTCTTCGATGTCGTTCCGAAGCACGTCCCACTCCTCGATGCCGGTGCATATCGAGAAGACCTCGAGGCACTGCGCCACGCTGGGACGGGGCCCAAGGAATTCGCCTTCGTAGCGGCGATGGTTGGCCTGGACGGCGCCCAAGAAGGTTCGAGCCTCCTCGACGTCGGCCGCAGTCCACCACCCAACACGATCGGGTCCGCCGGCCGCGAGGACCTCGGGGTTCAGTGGCTCTGCAGATGCAAGATCGGATCCGTCCAGTCCCGAGGGTGGCGGTTCCGGGTTTGAGTCCTGAATGGCGTTTGCCCTCATCGTCTGGGTAGCGGTGGTCTCCTCGCGCGCAGTAGTATCCACTGGAGATGAAGAAGGCACAGATTTTTCATTGTTGTTTCGAACAGATTTTTTATATAAGGTAGGCCCACGTCTTGGGAACCCAGGGGGTGGGTTCCCGGGGGAACCCAGGGGTAGGTTCCCCACGGAGTCGGCAGGATGTGCTTGGGAACCCACCTTTTCAACACAGTCGCGAGTTTCATCGCGGGGTGGGTTCCCGAGGGAACCCACATCTGTCAATGTTGACGGACCTTTCGGAGGCAATTTGAGTTTGATGATTGACCTCTGGTACAGTCCGTCGATGCGGGGACGCCGTACGTCGATCAAGCCGCAATTTTCGAGTACGGACTTCGCACGCTCAACCGCTGACTCTGACTTGCCCGTGAAGCTCATCAGTTCAGCCCTTCCAAGTTCGGCCGTGCTCTTGTCGTCGGAAAAGGCCGCTTCGTCGTGCACCGCCAACAGCACCCTGAGTTCGGCGTCGTTCAGGTATTGCAGGACAAACCGGAGCTCTCGCGGTAAGGAAAAATACCCCATCGGCTTGTCCGAGTTCCTCCGCTTGGCGGCTGTCTCCACGTGTCGCCGGATCATTTTGGCGCGAGCCAGGATCTCGGCCCGCCGATCGCGCTTCCCGGATTTGGAAGCATCGCTCACGTGTTGATCGAGCTCCGAAGCCTATGGTTTCTTCCCTCTGTCCCAACGTTCGGGAGCGGAGGTGTAATCGTCGCCGGCCACACCTTCGGACGAGTGCGGGGGCGTCGGAAGCGGTTACACAGCCGTCCGTCGAACACCAAAAGGGAAGCGCCCTTCCTCGCACCAACAGGGATCCACCGTCGACGGCCGCTAACATCGCAATAGCGAGCGTTCATCGAGACCACCTTGCCCGAACGCCCACCCAAATACGGTGCACGTCGGACTCAATATTTTTGTCTGGGAGGGTTACTTCGGAGGATGCGCCTTTGGCGCTGTCGCGGCGAACGGGCCTCTACGGCAAGGATACTCCAGTCGATGCGAGCAAACAAGTGCACCCGGAAATGTGCGATGGCCCGGGAACAATCGACGGTTGTTTCGATTTGAAGTCTTTGCTTGTGTTCTACTGTTTCCTTCGCTTCGCCCAATACTGCCTCATGCGCTCGGCGTGCGCCTCCCGTTGGGCCTTGGTGAACTTCCGGCGGCCGCGCTTTGGCCCTGATGCCTTCACCGAAGCCGAGGCCACCTTCGATTGCTTGGGCGGACGTCCACGGCGTCCTCGGGCGGGCAACCCTTGCAGCGCGGCGATCGCGGCACTCAGTCTGTCTCGCTCGGTAATCAGGAGTTGGAGGATTTCGTCGGTCGTCATCTGGTGTGGGCCGAAAGGGAATCGTATCACGGCACCGGACAGAGCGGGTTCGTCAGAACCGACACCTGTCCTCAATCGCCAGCCCACAACGCCTCCTCGAGCGCGGTAGGCGAACTCAGCTGTTCTGGAACGAGAAAGCGCGCCCTTAGCTCTGGAAAGAAATGTGAAATACTGAACATCTGTCCGCTGAAGCTGCTAGAAGAGCGGCTACGTGCCGAGTTCATGGAACACCGCAGCCCGCGGCGGAGGAAGTGACCACCAAGGTGGGCGCGGAGCCGCAATGGCGATAGCGGAGATCGCCCGACTTTGTGATGGAGGCGAGTAGCTGTGCTTCGGCACGCCTGCCCAGCCGCCGGCCTGCTGGGTACCAGGAGGCTCGGGCAACTTCTGGTGATCACAATCAGCGCCGCGATCGGCGCGCCGGCGAGGGTCGACTAGATAACCATCGCCGACTGCCCCGCCGGGAGAATCCGGAGCGTGTACGGAAAGTCCGTGTCGGGGTAGTCTTCCTGGAGCTTTTCGACCGACAGTGTCTCGTTGGTGACCGCAATGGTCACCTGCCGGTTTTGGTCACGCGCGGCTTCCACCAGCCAGATCAACGTTGCCAGGTCGGGGTTATCGTCCTTGCCGTTCGCCGAAGCGACATAGATGTCGGCCGTGACTCTCTTGAAGAAGCCCTTGGTGATGTTGCGGTTGCTGCCATGATGCGGGAGCTTCAGCACATCCACGTGCATCTTACCGCCGCCGTCGAGCAGGCCAGCTGCCCCGAGTCCGGTCAGCAGGTGGTCGCTGCGGCCGTCGCCGGTGAGCAGGATGCGTCTGCCGGAGGATTCGGCGAGAAACATGATGCTTGACATGTTCGGCACGCTGCGGTCGGCATTGGCCATCACGAACGGGTCTCCAGACTGGATGCCGTTTTCGTGCTGGTCCAACCAGTCGATCCACTTCTGTTCCAACTCATCGAGATTCGTCTGCGTCGGGCCGGCGATGGTCAGGGTCAGGTCGTCGAAGACGCGCGAGGCCCCGGCATTGTCCACGGTGATCAGTCCCCCTGCGAACCCCTGATTGATGGGAATCCCGATCGCCAGTGCATGCGTCCGCAGCGAGTTTCCCTCGGCGATGCCGTCGACCGCAATCGCGGATTCCGCCATCACGTGCGCCGCCCCGGGCGTCACCAACGCGCTGAGCCGCGGCAGGATCATTCCGTTCGGATCGATGGTCGACGTGAACGCGTTGTGCCACAGCTCCGCCGGGATGGGGAGTTGATGGTTGGCGGTCCGCAGGTCGGCGAAGTAGTCGAGAAGTCCGAGAACGTGGTCATTGTCGACGTGGCTCAGCACCGCGAGGTCGAGCGGTCCGCCGGACTGCGCGATCTTCTGCAACTCTCCCTTCAGGTGCGCTGCGAAGATGCCCTGTGGTCCGCCGTCGATGAGGATGAACCGCTGCGAAGCCGAACCGTACTCAAGCAGAAGGCAGTCGCCGAATTCAGCCTGCACTACATGAAGCTGCAGCATGTTTCAGACCTCCGTCATCGGGCCAGAAAAGGGGCCGGTGATGACCAGCGCGAAATCCTGCGCGGTGAGCAGATTCGCCGCCACCACCTGAATCAGATAGTTGCCGCCTGGCGCGCTGTCGATGCGGATGGTTTCCACGTTGTTCGACGTGTCAGGCCGGTTGAGACCGAGCGGCAGGTTCATGTTCCCGTACATCTTATTTCCGTTCGGCAGCTGGAGAAACAGGTTGAGGTTGTTTTGAAGCGCCCTGCCCGGAGAATCGACGTAGGCAAGGGTGATGCGGAGCCATCCGCCCGCGTTAAGGACGAAGGAGAACCGGCGGCGCCGCCCGGTGGCGTTGAAGTGCTTCGCCGAATCAGCCCAGTTATCGTAGAACTCCAATTGGAAGCCGGACTCGAGGGAGTTCGGAACGGCCCAGGGCATGTAAACGGCGCCGAAGCCCTGGTGGAAGTTCGGAAGGTTCGCGAACTCCGCGACCGAACTGGCGCCGGTGAGCCACTTGGTGGAGTTGATGAGAGTGGCCTTCAGAAGAGCGGAGCTTGGGTCGTGCGCACGTTGCTGCGTGTAGTACTGGCGGACCACGGCGGCGCAGCCGGACACCAGCGGCGCAGCCATCGATGTACCGCCCATGTAGGCATACTTCGGATTGATCGGGTCCGGCCCCCAGAACTTATGCAGCGGCGCGGTGGCGGACCGGCAGGAGAGGATGTCGGTCCCCGGCGCGACGACGTCGGGCTTGATGCGATAGTCGTCGCAGGGTCCGCGGCTGGAGAATGCCGCCATGGACTGCGGGTCACCCGAAATCGTGTCCGTCGAGGTCGGCGGGGTGGGGAACTTGGGGCCCCAGACCGCTCCGTAGGTGAGATGCGCCAGTCCGCCGGTGGTCCGGTCCGTCCGGGAGGCGCCCACGGTGAGAGCGTTCTTGGCCGTGGCCGGAGCGCCCAGGCTCAGCCAGTCCACGAACCCCGGGGCGGAGTTCCGCGCGCCGAGCAGCGGATCGGCGGCCGTGCCTTCGTTGCCGGCCGAGATCACGATCAGCATGTCCTTCTGGGTGTGCGCGTATTCGTCGACTTCGCGCGAGTTCGCGCGATAGGCGGCCGCCGAGGCCGCGCCCCAACTGTTGTTGTGAATACGCGCGCCATTGTTGTAGGCATCGGCGAAGAGCGTATTCAGGCGGAAGGGCAGCCCGCCCAGGCCGCCGTTCTTGTCGAGCAGGGACTGAAAGAAGAGCCGGGCGCGGGGGGCGGTTCCGCGGATCGCTCCGGCGGCCGCGGCGCCATCGCCCAACGCGCTGCCGGCAACGTGCGTACCGTGCCCGTGCGGATCGCTCGGGTCTCCCGGACGGCCAAGCGGAACCAGGCCGGCCACACGGCCCGCGAAATCGGGATGCCCCGCGTCCAGCCCGGTGTCCGCCACACCGATGATCTCCGTGTCGCCCTCGAGCGGAAACCGGAACGCAGGGTTGGCGGCGGGCGGTCCGTCGACGCCGAGGAGCTGGCGGGCCCGGTCATTGTGAAGCTGCGGCTCGCGATAGGGCTCGATCGCAATGACCCAATCGGTGAGCGCGGAAATCTCCTCCAGCCTTGCGGCGTCCTCCAGCAGATACACGCGTACTTTGTTCGCCTCGGCGGCCGCGACCGGAACGCCGTGTGCCTGCAACCAGCCGAGCATGTCGTTCAGCACGCCGCCGTTCTCGAGAACGATGTCGTACGGGATCGCCTCCCGAACGCCCGTGGCCGATCCGAAGGCCGCGATTTCTTCGCGCGATGGCAGGTTCCGGTCGGACTCACGCATCGTGAGGTTCGTCACGAAGGGAAGCGCCCGGACACCGGCGAGGTTCGCGGCTTCGATCCTCGCAATCCAGGTGAAATTAGCCAGCGCCACCCGGATATCGACTCCCAGGCCTTGCAGCGCCTGCCTCCAGGGATCGACCAGCGGCCCGGCGAGCGTCAGGTAGTAGAAGCGGCTCGGGCCGGGAACGGAGGCCGTGGACGCGGACGGAGCAGCCGCGGCCTCGGCCGCTGCGGCCACGACCTTCTCGGCCGCTTGCGCGGCCCGCAACTCCGGCCGGACGGGCGCTTCGACGTCCTGGAAAACAATGCCCTTCGCGCGCAGCCCCTCGATCTCCGCCTCGTCGATCTCACCGACCGCAAGGCCATCGGTGACAGCCGCGTCGCTCAGGCGCGAGATCACCTCTGCGGCCTCGTACTCGTGCATGAAATGCGCAACGACACGCTTGCGAGCCATCTTGTGCTCTGTCCGTCGGGCTGAAAGTAAGCCTAATCCATTCCCGGGAGAAGTTCAATGGGGATTTTTGAAAAAATTCTATCTCGTTTACGTTACAACTAAGGGCTGCGCGACGCAATTGTTCACTCTGACCTCTCGACGTCGCGCGGATTCCTGCCCTCCCTCAGCGTGACAAACCGCGAGTGCCGCAGATGGCCGTCCGGCGTCCACTCGAGGAACTCGACCTCCGCCACCAGCGCCGGCCGTAACCAATGGCAGGCCGGCATCTTCTCGGCAGTAAGACCATGGCCCCAGCGGCCGGCCCTGGCATCGGGGAGGTTGGCGAAGGGGCACTCTCGAGTTTCGAGCGTCTGGAACCGCTGGAGCAACTGCGCCCGCAGCGCCGGGTTGAGGCCGTTGCGCGTCGACCCCGCACAGAGCAGGCGGTCGCCCTCGTAGTAGCCGAAGATGACGGCGTCCACGTTCCCTGCGTTGAGCAGCGTGTAGCCACCGACGACAAAGTCCTGGATCCGGTTGAGCCGCATCTTCCGCCAGGCGCCCGACCGCTCACCCGGCTCGTAGCGGCTGTCCGTGCGCTTCGCCACCAGTCCCTCCAGCCCCTGTGCCCGGACGGAATGGATGAGATCATCGAGGCTGGCGTCGAGGACCGGGGAGAGGCGAACGGGCTCGACCAGCTTCGGCAGGATGTGCTCGTCGAGCAGCGCGCGCCGGGTCGTCAGCGGTTCTGCCATCACGTCGCGACCGCCGAGCATCAGCACATCAAAGACGTAGAAGAACAGCGCAGGCTTCTCCGCGCCGTGGTTCTGCAGCGCGTTGAACGAAGGGCGTCCAGAGGCGTCGAGCGCGACCACTTCGCCATCGATGATCGTCTCGTCGGGCAGGTTCGCCAGCGCCTTCACGATAGTTGGATACCTTGAGTTGAAGTCCTTGTTGTTGCGCGACCGGAGTTGCACGGCGCTCTTCGTCTTGATAGCCAACGCTCGGTACCCGTCGAGCTTCAGTTCGTAGGTCCAGTTGCTACCCTCGGGGAGGCGGTTCGTGCTGAGGAGGAGCATGGGCTCGACGAACGAGAGGCTGGGGCGATCCGGCATGGCCGTACTCCAGGATCGGTCTTCCCGGCTACAGGTTTCAACCATGCCCGCCGATCGTCAAATCGTGGGGTGTTTGAGCACCATTCTCCTTCTGGCCTGTTCAGCCGCCCTTGCCTACGGTGCGGTCAAGGCGCAGTTCCGGGCCCGAGTCGTCTCGATCGCCGACGGCGACTCGATCACGGTGCTGCGCGGAGAACGCGACCAGGTGCGGATCAGGCTGCGTGGAATCGACGCTCCCGAACGCAGGCAGCCGTTCGGTTCGAAGGCGCGGCAGTTCCTGGGCGACCTATGCGCGGGCCAGATCGTGACGATTCGCCAGACCGACGTGGACCGGTACGGTCGGATCGTTGCCGAGGTCGTCCTGCCGGATGGCCGGGTTGCCAACCACGAGATCGTCCGCGCGGGACTGGCTTGGTGGTTCCGGAAGTATGCGCCGGACGACGAGTTCCTCGCCGGGCTGGAGAGCCAGGCTCGGCGCGCCGGCCGCGGGCTCTGGAGCGTGGCCAACCCGATCCCGCCTTGGGACTGGCGGCGTGGCGCAAGGGCTGCTTCGACGGAGTAAGTCCGAGTCGCCCTCTGCGTGGGGCCAACCACTACCAACCAACCTTTTGGTGAATTGCCAACGAGCTCCTCGCTCGCTGGTGCTCATTCGCTGCATAACTTCCGGTTAGCCGACGATTCACCCGGAGCCGCTGCTGAACCGCTTCGGCGGGTTAGGCGTCGAAGTTGACAGACTTGATTGGCGGCCTACTGGGCAATCAGAGCCTGCAGCGGACTACCTAATCTGGGCGATAACGGCAACGGGTGAGCACGGAGAAGCACGCCTTCGTCAATGGATTTGACATTCAAGTATTCCGGATGTTCAGCGACCACGCGTATAGCAAGTCTGAGGTATTCCATTGCCACTTGCGCCGTGGAAACGGAGTGTGCTTCACGTTGCAACGTTCGACGTTTCGACAAATGAGAAACGTCACCATGGACGACTGCGGAGCGAAAATTGTACACCGCCTTCATTTCCGCTAGGACCGCAGAGGGATTTGGGTGACCAGACACCAGGGCGAGCGCCGCCATACGCATTCCAACCTTGTAGGTCATCTCTTGACTACCGTCTGACAAAAGTGCCTCAAGGCCAATTGCCGAATCAATAATGCCATCTTCGTCCCCAACTCTCAAAGCGCAACTATTGAGGCGCTGCACTGCCAGTTGCAGACGTGGATGAGACCCCGATTCCAGAAGCTGACGCAGTCTGATGAATAGGTGCGCTATCTCCTGCAACTGTGAAGAATGCAAGACCGGAATGGTCTCATTCCAGCGGAACTTTTCGAGAGACGGAGGATAGTTTCTCGTGGTTGTGCCTTCCAGCGGGGGAAGACTCGCTCTGTACCGCGAGGCCCATCCAATGGGTCGCGTGAGTAGTTGAGCATACCCCGTATCAAAGCCGGTGACGATTCGGACACTGGCGAAGAACGCATCGATCAGCCGCAATGGATAGACTTGTGGATCGCTGATGGCGTAGCCCAAATCCAACCAGTCATCGTTCTGGAAAGTATATACGGACAAAGCCAATGCATGAGTCGCGCAACTCTGGACGGCCGGATGTTCACCTGGCCGATCGCGAGGCGCCCGCGCGAGCTGAATATGCTCACTCATTCGCACGACCTGCACTCCCCCTCCAATTGCGAAATGCCTGCATGCGGGTTTGAGGAACAGTATGGGTACCAGGAAGGCGGCGCTGAGCCTCTCGCAGAGCAGAACAGCCTCGAGTGGAATGTAGATCGGTACGAAGGCCTGAGCGGTGAAGTCAGTGGTCAAGTTCACGTGTACGTAGCGGTCGGTCAAACTGCCGACGAGCACGCGTACGTGCGCCTCGAATATTCTAAGATCGGCCCGGCAGTGCTGTGCCGTTCGCGGGTTTGCCCTGAGGCACTCCATCAGACGGAGAAAGGCCCCTTCCTTCGTGAATTCAGGCTTCTTCTCGCCAGTAGAGCTTCCGAGATACCCGAACGTCGGCAGGAGAGCATCAGCGTAATCCTTCGGTGCATTGAACTTCGTAGAGAACGAGGGCATTCCGTTCTCGCGCCATCTGAGTTCAGGCCAGTCGGCGTGGGTGCTAATAGTCTGGGTTTCAGCCTGTCTTCTTCGCACGTATTCAAGAGCTTTACTAACGGCTTCGGCAAAGGCGGCAAACAGAGTGGCATCTCTTGCATGAGGGTTCTGTTTCACGGTTAAAAGGTTACCGCAACCCAATGTGCGCCAACGCTCGTTCGGCGAGAGTGGCGCACTTGGGGGTGTCAACTTGGACGGAGAGTTGTGGATAAGGCCTTCGCGGCCGCCGTCCCGATGGTTGACGCACTAACTGGACAGAGTTGGAAGCCGCAGCCGAAGCCCCAGCCACGACCAAATACATTTCTGCGTCCTCGTCGTAGAGACGCGCGATAATTGGCTGCAAGAGGACCGTTCGCCAGCCAGCACAAAGGTGCACCTTCCGAAGTAGCCTCGAACCACCAGCGTGACCGGTAGGGGGGATCCACAGTCTGGGCCCTTTTCGCAAAGTACCGCTCGGCGCCTTGCCTGTGAAAACGCGCAGGTTTTGGGGGGGGAGGGGGTCAGCCGGACGAGGCTACCCAGACAAGCAGAAAGGAGGCAAGCCATCGGATACCGAGGACCAGCACCCAAGCCAAGCGCCCTGAGGGCTGCCGACGGGAACACAGGGCACCGCCCGGTCAACAAGGACGAGCCAAAGCCGAGGAACGTCACGCCACGGTGTCCGGACTACTTGGATGAGCGCGCCAAACAGGAGTGGCGCCGGCTGGTGCCCATCCTGAAGCGCATGCGCGTGCTCACGGAGGCGGATGCCTTGATGCTGGCCAACCTCTGCCAGGCGGTCTCGACGATGGTTCAGGCGCAGAAGATTCTGAACGAGAAAGGATTCCTGTATAAGGCGCCGAGCGGCTATGTAATGCAGAGCCCGTTGCTGTCGGTCGTGAACCAGTCTATTCAGACGATCACGACGATCGCCCGGGAGTTCGGGTTGACGCCGGCGGCGCGGACGCGGCTGGTGGTCAACCCAATCTCGGAGGAAGACAAGTGGGCCGCGGCAAGGGCTAGGCTCCAGGAGAAGATCGCGCCGCGCCCCGGCGAGAAGCCGCGGGAACTGAAGTACCTGGTGTAATGGCGCGGATACCCACGGCACCGAAAGGTGCCCCCCCCCCGGCTAGTTTCTTATGTCGCTCTTGGTTGGTCAGGAGTCAACGTTTAGCTCGATCTCTGCATTGGTAGAATCCGCACAATTTATGAGTTCAGCGTAGTGGGACGCGTGACCATTAAGGGCTTGGACAGCGTATGAATTTGCGAGAATCGAAACAAGAGGAACACTCGCCTTTGGTTCTTCGCGTAGCCGCTGACTGTCTCTAACATCTTTCCAGATGCGGTCGACGTGCTTTACCTTACAGCCAGTCATTTTACGGGCGGGGCCGAAGCTCAGGAATACAGTGAGCTCGTCATTCACTCGGGACGCATATGACGGTGCATCAGAGATGTAATAGAAGATGCAGTCACCCCGACGCGAGTGCCAAGCCCTAGGCACGAACTCACCGGCCTTAAGACCTTCCACACCGACTAGCACGCTGTTGGTTGATTCGGTTCGATAAGAGAAGCGCTCGGAAGAATAACGAGGAATGGACGGGTCGTCTGGGTCCGCTTCGACCCAGTCCCAATCGAAAACGTAGCGCTCTGCGTCCGCATACACGACGAAAACAAAGCCGTCGAGATCCGCCCCTATCCTGGTGCCATCATTTCCGTACGCGTACTTAGGGTTTCCACAGTATGCAACTCCGTCCGCCAGCGCCCCTTCACTGCGTAGACCCAGGAACACCGCAGACGGCGCCAGTACTACCCTTGTCGCACACTTCTCTAGCGCGTGCAGACAATAAGCTGGGGTGCCCTCCTCAAGATCGTGGCGCTCCTCGTCCGCAAGCCGCAGAATTGTCGGAGACTCCGCCATCAGCTTCCGTAATTTGTCTTCATCGGCCCCCCAACTTTCACGATCTCCGAGGAGGAACGCGATCTCGGCCTTCGATGCCACTCGGCCTCGATAATCTTTTCCACCCAGCTCACCACGGCGGACACCGTTAATAGCCCTGAGGAACAACCTGACCTGATCAGCCGACTCTCGGTTGAAGCGAATCGTCCGCCCCCCTCCCCTCAGTTCTGCCTGTGTCGGGGTCAAGGAGATCTCGTAGCCGTGGATGACAATGTCACATACTGTGTGAGCAAGCATGCTCAACCCAGAAACGTCGCGCATGGCAGATGGATCGACGCGCTCTGTGGCTAGCAAGAAGAAGAGCTCAGGGTCTTTCGAGTGTACTTGAACCAGACTCTCGAGCGTCTCGTCAAGGTGCAAGCCTTCGAGACTCTCAAACGGACGCGACTGCATTTCAGCCATAGTACTCCATTTCGTCCCAGCCGAGGGCCGACAGAACCTCGGACTCCAGGCTCGCCTGCCCAACCCCCATGAGACCATAGTCCGCCTCGGAGGTGTCGTGCAGATACGTGAAATCGAGCGCTAACTCCTGTAGATGCAGTGGCTTCACAATGCTCGGATCGAAGTATTCGCCAGGGATCGTCATGTCGGTATGGTACTGCCCGAGATAGAACCGCTCGTTGAAAGGGGCCATGTCGCGTAGTGCTACTTCTCGGATGGCCTCCGGCAGGATGCAAGATGCATCACGTTCCGCGAGGCGCGTGCCCGGGAGTGCCCCTTTAGAAGCGCGGTGAACTGTTCGCATCGCAAACGCTAAGGCGAAATCGACAAGTCGCTCAGCCGGTTCGACGGCAGCCAGGGCCGGCCGCTTCGTCACCTGAGCCTCCAATCGTGCGCGGGTCATGTGCCCGACCGAATTCATAGAGAATGCGATGCCGCCTGGTATTCGGTGGTCATGCCACCATCTCTGATCACCCTGGGCACCGAAGAAGTTCACCCCCGCTCGCCAGATTCGGCATTCATGGAAATCAGGACGATCGATCGACAAGGGCAAAGAATCCAGGAAGATCTGGTCGGTCGTCAATTCGTCCGAAAGGTAGAGCTGGCACAGGCGCACAGCCAATTCGCAAAGCGCTCTGTCCGGAACGGCACTGGCAACCATTGGAGATATGAGCGCGATAACGAACCCATGTTTCTCGCCCAGAAAACCCTTCCGCCGCCATTCCCGCCTGCTCAGTTGGATGATGTCCCGTACGTGGTCTTCGCCTTTGAGTAGGTCACCTTCCCTTAGTATGCAATAGGCGATCTGCGTCTTGGCGGCCATTCTGCCAAACAGACACGGCTGCCATTCCTTCAGCCAAGCAGACAGGGTCACAGCCAGGTCTTCTCGCGTCTTCCGCGGATCGAACAGGTCTACGTGGGCGGCTTGGATGTCCGTAGAGAATGGTTTCACTTTACGCCAAGGATCTGGCGTTATGGCGTCGAATAGGTCTGCCAATTTGTCCGACACGGAAAGAAATAGTGATTCTAGCCGTCTTTGATAGCGCACATCAACCCGAGCCCTCTCTGTCGTGCAGTTGCGCCGGCCCTCGCCCTGTTCCCACCGTTCCCTGTTCCCACCTACCTTTCAAACTTTCTTGATACCACCGTACTGTGTTCTACCTGCCTTGGCTCCCTCTATTGGCAATATCTATGGGGAGCAAGTAGGAACAGTGGGAACATATAGAATCGCAAAGACTTAAGTTGGGAACGAAGGTGGGAACAAGGTAGGAACGAGGCGGATCAAGGTAGGAACATCAGTTCTCCGGTCGGCGGTACCGCCAGCCGAAGTTGTTCCCACCTCCTGGGAGACGGTGCTTGTAGCGTTCCCACTTGAGCATCCTCAGGACAGCGCCGACGCGCATTTCGTCCTTGCGCTCCCAGCGATGGGTGTCTTTGCGAAGACATTCGGAGAGGATCTCCGTAGTGCTCACGTCCTGCCGCCCGGAAATGAAGTTCTCTATCACCGCGTGCCAGGGATCGCGATGAAGACGCTCTGCCTGCTCGCACTCGGCCTGGCCAATTAGGGTGGCTTCCTCAAACCACCATGGGGAGCCTTGCTTGTAGAGGTGCATTGCCTCGGCCCAGATCTGATCCCGATCCCTTTGCAACTCTTCCAGCCTGGCAACGGAGCAGGCCACCGGCCAGAACCGCCGATTCCCGGTCTCGTCCCGCAAGTACTCCGTCCCATTGACCGTGCCGGCGAACACACAACGCCGAGGTTGCTCGACGACGCGCCGTCCGTATGGCGGTCGGAAGTGATCACACGACCGCGACAGGAACGCTTTGACCCGCGAAACTTCCGGTCGCGTCATGGAGTCCAACTCGGCGATCTCAACAATCCAAACGCCGAGAAGTTGCATGGCGGAGTCCTTGCTGCCAACCTCAGCGATCTCATCGGTGAACCACGGTGCGCCAAGAATCGCAAGTGCGCGAGACTTTCCCAGTCCCTGGGAACCCTCTAAAATGAGGACGCAGTCAGCCTTGCAGCCTGGCTGGCAAACTCGGGCCACTGCCGAGATGAGCCACCGCTCTGCAACCGCCATCGTGAAGGCCGACGATTCGGCTCCGAGATAGAGCGAAAGCCAGCTGGCAATTCTTTGAGTTCCGTCCCAAGCCAGGCTGTCGAGATAGTGCCGGACCGGGTCGAAGCTCGCTTCCCGGCCAACTAACTGGACCGCCTCTGCCACGATGTGGGTCTTCAGGTAGAGGCCACTGTGACGCTGAAGCCAGTCTGTCGCTACACCATCCTCGTTGTCAGTCCATCTTCCCTCGTAGCCCCAAGGCGTCGGCTTGACCGCAGTGAGTGACTGCCTGAACTCGTCAAAGGCAAGAACGCCTCGCCAGGCAGGATGAGAGCGAAGGAGCGTCACGGCATTGGCCAACAATGGCCGCGGGCTGCCCCTCTCGCCCAGAATGAGATCCGTGCTCGGACGACGCTCCTCGTCCGCGGCACCTTGTAACCAAACAAGCACTTGGCGAACGACTCGTTCATCGAAATGTTGCCTGAGGCTGGGAAGCCCGGTAGTCGCCCGCCCGGTGGCCGCGTTGCGAAAGGTGTCTCGGACCTCATGTTCAGTCCGAGCGATGGCACCAGCATCGTGATCAGGCACCGCTCGGTAGAGTGCAAGGCAAAACAGTGCGGCGCGCTCCTCCGTCCACAGTCCTCGCTGAAGAGCGCCAGCCAGTGCGAGCATGGTTTCGTGCCGGCCGTGTCCCGCCTCCGGCCAGTGGCGTGCAAGCAACGCGGCTCCGGCGAGCGTTTTGACCGAGACGAGGAACGGCTCTGCCTCTACGTTCGCGGGATGAGCATCAAAGCCGGGTTCGAATTGGATGGGCTCTCCGGATTCGTGAATGCTCGGCGGAACTACAGTCTGGTGTCCTACAGAGCCGTCTTTGTTGCGGCATCGCAGCTCCAGAAGAACCTTGCGGTCTGTTGGATCCTTGAACGTCGCCGAGGGGATCGGTGGATCGACTCGGTAGAAGCAGTGCGATACCCGTTTCGAGGCGCGCCCAAATTTCATCCCGGTGTCGGGAAGGAAGCTAGGCGCCAAGCGGACAGCCTCAAGTGAGTCAAGGTCCACATCGGCACTGCCGTAATCGTCCCCGAGTAGAACGCCGATGTTGAGCGAGTCATCCTTGAAATACTTCTGAGCAGTCTCCTCCGTCACCCGGAGGGTCTGCCACTCCTTTCCCTCAGGGTGGTCAGGATTGTAGGCCTTCTTCGACCGGGGTTTGACTGGCAGCGGACGGAATCCACGCCGGATCCAATCCAGCGCCGCGCTGAGAGCATCGCGCCGGTCTGTGGGAGTCATCAAGGGGGGCTTCATGTCCGATCCGCGGTCCTGGAGGGGGAGGGTGTGGAACCCAGGCCGGCGACAACGAACGCGACCCTAAGCAGGGCTATCTCCCTGTAGATCGTCGCCCGCGAAACCCCCGTCGCGCGCGCGACCTCGGACGGCGCGAGATCAACCAGGAGCCGCGCTACGAGACGCTGTCGAGCCGGGAGCCGAGCCAGTACCCTGCCTACATCGAGCCGGAGGTGAATCGCCTCAGGCGTCGCCGAAAAGCATTTGAGTGGAGTTGGTTGATCTGCAGGCTGCCTTTTTGCCGCAAGGAGCCTCCGGGCAGTCGAGGACATCGTCCTTCCTACTACGAGCTCGATGAAGGTAGCCGGGCCCGCTCGGGTGGCATCGAAGAATCTGAGGCTCTGCCACACTCGAAACGCTGCGTCTTGTTGCAGGTCGAACTGGTCATCCGGGCAGAGCCGGAGGAGCTTTGTCAAACGGGCGCTCCGAACTGCGGCCGTTCGGCGGACGATCGGGTAGATCTTCTCAAAGAATTGGATCTGGCAATCGTTTCGATCCGCGAGCGCTTTGCAACTCTTCATCCTTCCTCCCTGCGGCCGGGAGGAGGGCCTGGAGGCGGGCCGATTACAGGCAGAAACGATCTTCGGGTTCTGCCGTTCGGCGCCACCCACAAGACCTCCGCTTTGCGGCCGGTCATCTGTCTGGTGTATTTCTGATCTCAGCTTGATTTCAAGTGTTCGAGTTTGAAGGGTAGGCCATGTTTGACCTCCAACACGTCGATCACGCCGTCGCCGAGTTCCGCGATGTGGGTGAACAGTTCAAGGACTTGCTCCTTCAACTGGAAGTTCGGCGCGCTTGCTTCTGGTCGAGGACTATTGTCACCGCCGAGCTTGACTTCGCGAACAATCCGGGGCGGCGGATCCCATACGGGCTGCCCATGCCTCACATGGAGGCCTTCGAGCCGGCCGAAGTTCAGGCAGCTCATTACCTTGAGAAGCTGCTGTCGCTCAGGGGTCAATGCACTCAACTTGGGAGTAATCACTTTGGAAACCTCGTCAACCTTTACTGTTCTAGTGGGCGAGGTCGGCTGAATGGGTTTGCGTCCCGTACCGGCACGGCCTCGGCAACGTCGACCGTCATTATCAGGGCAAAGTTCAAGTGGGCATAAGGGTTCATAAAATGAGCCAGCAGGCACGAATTACAAAATCGACGATCGAAGGCCACATTGGTTGTCCGATACCCGGTGAGATCTGGCGTTTCGCGCTGAGAGAACGCATGGTCGGGGAGGCGAATGAAGAATCGTCACCCAAAAGCCGTGTGGACCGAGTCCAATGGTTGTCTGACAAGATCACCACAATGATGGGCTTTGGGGCCGAACGATCTGCCGGATCTCCGGTGGGACCGTTCGTTACCCAGACGAGGCAGGGGCGAGCGAACGGAGCTAGGCTCCGAACGATGGTCGTTTCCCAAATTGTGGCAAACATTGCACGACGCCGGGGTGATCTGACCGGCTTCAGGACGCGCTTTTTCCCGAATGGATTACTACTGTGGAAGGACGTGCCAGCATGGGTGGACGCGCGAAAGGACGATGCCACGTACCCCCACGCAATCATTATCAGGCTGCCGGCAGGACGTTTTCCGGAGTACACACCGGAAGGTTACACGTTCGATCACCCTGAAGATCTTTTGCGCTTTCCGATCGAAGGGACCGCACCAGTTGACTGCCTGCACTACTGTGGCCCGAGTGACACCTATGCCCTGGCGTGCCCTGTTGGACGCGATGGAGTACTGCGGGAACTTTATCGACTCTCCCAAAGGCTGGCCGAATCATTTGGCTGGCAAGACTCTCAAGCCACGGTCTTCATTTTGACGGACCTCATTCCGGAGATTGGCGTGATGAAGGTCACGTTTCAGCCTCCTCCCTGGATGGATGATGCCGGTTGGTTGCAGGTCAGGACGCGAGTGACTTATGAGCTTGACCCGATCGGCGTTATCCCGTCAGATCTGGAACGCTCGTATAGAAAAGTCCGCAAACGCCTACTGAGTGGCCGGCACCGTTCTTTGGGTGAGAAAAACATGCGTCTCGCCGCGTTCTGCAGCGGGTTCGATCGACCCAATAAGGCCGCTATGAACAAATGGAATCAAGAGTTTCCTCAGTGGAGTTACGAGCGAGTCTCGATCTTTGCGAGGGACGCCAAGGCAGCGAGGGAGCGCCTGCTTCACGAGCCAGCTTTTCATGGAAAGTCCTTGAACGAGTTGATTGGTCCTTGAACAGCGATGAGACGCTTCTCCCCTGTTTTGCGTATATAGTCATCGAAAGCTGAAGTTTGAACGCCAGACGACGGGCTGACCGCCAAGCGGACCTCGCCGTGGGTGTCACCGGACACGACCATGCGAGATCTCCACCCAATTCGCCCGCTGAGTCAACGCCGGCCCGATCCCGCCCTCTCCCCCGTAAGCCGCATCTTCATACCCGCCGAACTGGATCTGGACGCCTTGGCCCAGGCAATTGCCGGCCTCCTGGAGGACAGCGATCCGGCGCCGACCGCGGCGACTCCCATCAACGAGCAGAATCTTGACTTGCTTTTCGCCGGACACAGAGCGACTCATGTGGTGGGCCCGGGAAGGAGCCGCCGAACCCGGACCTGATCATATGGCCGTCGCAGTCTACTGTCGCGTCAGCACCGAAGAGCAGCGAGAGAAGCAGAGCATCGCCACGCAGAGGGACTTCGCGCGGCGCTACTGCGAACTTCACAGCCTCGCAGTCCACGAGGTCTACGCCGACGACGGCGTCAGCGGCACGGTCCCGCTGGAGAAGCGTCCGGCCGGGATCAGCCTCTTGCAGGCGGCCAGCGCAAAACGGTTCGATCAGATCCTGGTCTACCGCCTCGATCGCTTCGGCCGCGACGCACGATTGATCCTGAACGCAGTCGACGAGCTTGAAAAGTGCGGAGTGCGCATCAAGTCGATGAGCGAGGAGTTCGACACGGGCTCGGCCAGCGGTCGGCTGATGTTGACGCTTCTCTCGGGCTTCGCGGCGCACGAGCGAGACTCGATTCGGGAGCGATCGATGCTGGGCACCGACCGATTGGCAGAGACCGGTGCTTGGCTGGGCGGCATCGTTCCCTTCGGATACCGGAAAGCCGGTGAGAAGAGGGACGCCCACCTGGTCATCTCCGAGGAGCCGATCCCCGGCCTCGATCTGTCGGAAGCCGAAGTGATCCGGCGCATCTTCAAGATGGCGGCCATCGGGAAGAAATCGTGCATCCACATCGCTGAGGAGTTGAACCGCCTGGGTGTGCCCTGCGCCTACGTCCGGGACGACCGGCTCGTCGTTCGAGGTAAGCGCAAGACCCAAACCGCGGGCGTCTGGAGCCCTGGCCGGATCCGTAACCTGATCATCAGCGCGACCTACAAAGGCGAGCACGCCTACGGCAAGCGCTCGAAGAACGCACAGAGGGAGCCGATCACCCGGGCGGTGCCGGCAATCGTGAGCGACAAGGTCTGGGAGAAAGCCCAAAGGACCCTCCGTGACAACTTCCTGTTCGCTAAACGTAGTGCCCGCAACCAGTACCTGCTTCGGGGCCTGATCAAGTGCGGCGTGTGCGGTCTGACCTATATCGGTCTCGCCGCCAACCGGCCCAACGGGAAGCGGGAGTTCTACTACAAGTGCAACGGCGCCCACTCGCCGTCGATCTATGCCGGGCGCGGGCGTTGCGAGTCGAAGGCGGTCCGCGGCGACCATCTGGAAGCGCAGGTGTGGAGCGACGTCGAGTCGTTCCTGCGCAATCCCGAGCCGGTCCTCCAGCAGCTTCAGGAGCGGCTGCAATCGGACGCGAAGGGCTCCGAGCAGATCCGGGCGCAAGTAGCGCGGCTGGAGGGGCTGCTCGCACAGAAGGCGACCGAGCGCAGCCGGGTTGTGGGCCTGTACCGCCGGGGTCGGCTGACCGACGCCGACCTGGACGCTCAGATGGACGAGATCGGGAAGGAGGAGGCGACTCTCGAGGCCCGGGTGGCTGAACTACGCGGAAAGATCGCGGGCGCCGACTCCATCGGTGCGACACTCAGTTCGGCCGAGACGCTCCTGGCAAAGCTCCGGAAGCGGCTGGATCAGCCGGTTTCGTGGGAGCAGAAGCGGCAACTGATCGAAGTCCTGGTGGCTGGCATCCAAGTGGATACCGTCGAGGAGTGCGGCGTGAAGCAGGCCAAGACCACGGTCAGCTACCGGTTCGCCGAGCCCGACCAGCCGATGCCCCTGGTGCTGCCGCAGTCCTACAGCCCGGTGCGGGTGGTCCACATTCCGACGCAGCCGCGGACCGTCGGCGACCACATCCGGCGTCGGCGGCTGGCGCTAAAGCTCATGCAGAAGGACGTCGCCGAGCAGATCGGCGTGTGTGAGACGAGCGTCTTCAACTGGGAGGCAAATACCTCGCAGCCGGACATCCGGTTCATGCCGGCGGTCATCGGGTTCCTCGGCTACAACCCGCTGCCGGAGGCGACAACCCTGGCCGAGCAACTGGTCCGTCACCGTACGACGCGTGGCTTATCTCAGAAGGAAGCCGCGCGGGATATCGGCGTTGATCAGGGGACTCTGGCGCGGTGGGAACGCGGGGAGAGGGAACCGGCGGGCAGGCTTCTCGACAGCGTTACTCACTTCCTCACTGGTGACCGTGGGCAGCGGACGGGCGTGCGCCGCGCCGGGTAGTCCAAGCTTCGCCTACGCGATTCTCAGGAAGCCTCTTCTGGAGTACCCGTGGGGCACAAGTCGACGTCTCCGGCTAGCCTAAGCTAAACCCTAGCTAGACCTTAGCGCAGCGGGGGCGATTGCCAAGCGATCTGCTTCATTAGCTCGCGGATGGGCAGAATCCGTCGGTTTTTTTCCAGATCGTTGTACCATTCCCAGATCTCAGCGCGGTCTTCTCTGTAGCGGACCGTCAGGTAGGCTCGACTTTCGTCGGGCACTGGAGTACGTTGCGGTATCCGCTGCTGCCAGACTTGCTGCGTGGACAACAGCCGTACCAAACGCAGGAGATCGTCGCCGCTTACCCTTTTTGCCTGTCCCACTGGTGCACGCACCGCTTCCTGCTCTACCTCGCCGGTACCCCGGATCGTTAAATTGAGCCCACCATGCATGGCATGCAAGTCGCGGTATTCAACGACCACAGGGCCCGGATCAAGCTTGCCGCTCGCAATCTGCCCCAGGATTGATGAGATCGGTGAAGGGCGCTGTGCCAGAAGCAGGATCAGGCAGAACCCCGATGCCAAGCCCAAGCAGCATTTTGTGGCAAGCGACAAAGTGGCTCTCCGCGTGACGGAAGCGGGCGTTGCCAGCCCCGAGGCAACACCGCATTTGACTGTCAGTTAGATTATAAGCGGGGCGGCCCGTGAACGGGCGTCGCCCGCTCCAGTCGGATGAGAGCAATGGGTCTCGGAGGCAGCGGAGGCTCCGAGACCAGGAGGACACTTGGACGCGCAAACCGCGGATTTGCTCAACCGAAGGGGCCCGTCCAGGTGTGGGAAGTGTTCATGCTGCCGAACGTCGTCGGCTCCCCACGCAAGGTGGGCAGTTCACAGCCGGACTTCCGGTACGTTGCTGACGAGCATCCGGTTCCATGGCTACAATCCGCTGCCGGAGGCGACCACGCTAAGCGAGCAACTGGTGCGACAGCGCACCGCGCTGGGGCTGTCGCAGAAGGAGGCGGCGCAACGACTCCGCACCCGTTGCTGGACGGGCAGATGCCGGGCAAACAATTGGTGTGGCAGCCAACAAAAAGGGTCCATTGCGTCCGGACAGCGACTCGCACACGGTCTGTCCGCATCGTCCGAGGGGCTCCTATAACGACGTCTGCACGCCTCTACGTAACCTCCAGATCACGTACCGATCTCCGCTTTGTTCAATCTCCTTAGAGAACCCCCGCAGAACGTCCAACCCGCCTTCGAATCGCTTGCGATCCACGTCGTTCTGGTAGGTCGCGTGATCCAAGTACAAGAGAACCAGATCGCGGCGCTCGAATTCGAGAGCGTCCACAGTCTCTTTCCTCACCTGAGTCAGGTCAATCACGTTGACCATCGGTGGTCCGAAGATTTGAATCAGCAGGGGTTCGGCAGTGAGAATATACGTGCGTGAAACTCCCAACGAGACCGCCAGCCTGCACGCAGCCTGCGCGGGTTCAATCCTCACCATCGACTCGCTATCAGTCAGTTCGCTCCTGAGCCGGGCAGTGTACCAGTAGCTGATCGCGACCGCGACGACGACAGCCATTCCTTTCGCAGTAGCTACACACCAACGCCATCGCTCAGGAATCACCAAATGACGGCCAGCACTGATCAAAACCGTCATTCCACACCCCGCGAGCAGAGCCCACAGCGTCATGCAGTTCATCGAGTAGCGCAAAGCATCATAAGGAGATACATCTCCGTAGTTGAACTGGTAGTAACTCCGGATGTGAGACGTGTACAGCACGAGGTAGCACAGCAACAACAGCAACGGGTAGAGGGAACGGCTTCTTCTCCTGATTGCGCAAATCGCACCAAGTGCGACTAGCACTGCGCCTCCGCAGTACCACGAGATGTACGTGAATGACGCAGCGAACATCGGCACGAGCACGGCCGCTTCTCGCAACGCGAAAGGGATGCGGCCAAACTCTGCAGTCTCGGCAGCGACCACCTGGCCCAATTGCATTTGGTCTACAGCGAAGACCGCCGCGACCAGACTCGATAGCAAGACCCACCTCAGGCGAGACGGAGTCGCGGCCGGCCACCTACCTAGGTTCGCTCTCAGAAGCGTAATCAATGGAAGGGCGATCGCTACGACGATATTCTCTCGTTTCACAACAAGAGAAAACAAGAGGGCGAAGAAGAACGCGCACCAAGCGGCGGTCTGGCGAAGTGTGATTTCGCCTGTCGGAGGCGAATGGATATAACGAAGGTAGGCCAGTAGCGCTAGGCCGACGCAGGTGTTTGAAAGGGGTTCTGCGAATGCGGCAATGCCGTTGACCGCAAACACGGGCGTTAACGCGAACACAAAACCCGCACAAACGGACGCAGTAGCAGTGTTCAGCAGAAGCCGGCCGATCAGGAAAATCAACATAACGCTACAGCAGGCCGCCGACAAACTGACCAAGCTTCCGACTTCGGGTGTGTAGCCGAAGAGGTCAGTTGCCAGGCTGATCACATAGGGCGCGCCAATGAAATGGCCCGAATATGTTTCCGGCTGGCGGCACGACTCGACGCTTCCGACCGCGCATACCGTTGTGAGGTAGGTGTCTGAACCGGGCGCATTCGTAACGGGCGCCGGGAACGTCTGACGGGCTGCAGCCGCGTAGACGTAGGCATCCTCGTACTCAAGGCCGTGGAAGAACCTACCGTCGCTGGGCAGACGCCACAGGATCGTGAGGAAAAGAACTAGACACAAGAGCCTCCAGTGCCTTCGCAGTGTGGCGTTGCAGTATCGATCGCTGGCAAGGAAGAGGACGGCCGAGGCGATCATTCCCCAAAACAGCAATCGGACCACAACGAGTGGATTGGCGCTCCACACGGGTGTCTGCAGTGCCGCAAACACTGTTGAGGCTAGCCCGGTTAAACAGAGGGAAGCTGGCATCGATTTCTGAATGTGCAGTGCAATTCGCACCCGCGTGGCCACTACAATCCCCAACAGGCTGCGGCCCTAGTTGAGCCCTACTCTACACGGCCTCTTGTTGATTCACAACGGCCTTCCCCGGGCTCCGTCCCCCCGGAACGGCTCGTCAGTTTCTAGTTGGTGGCTCTCGCCGGGGCAATCGAATCGAAGGGCTTGATGTGGTTGCTGTGCACTGCAAGTGAAGAGGCGAAGAACCCGCAACAGTTATTCTTTACCGCACAGCTGTCGCATGCCGGTAGGTATTCGAGTTTCCAGTCTGAAATACTGCGTCTGGCGTATTCCCAGACTTTCTGGTCGACAGTGCAAAGCTGGTGGTTGAAAATGGACGCGTTGAGCCGTCGCTGCGCAAGGGTTTGGATTGTCTGGGTCAGTGTCGCCCTGTAGTCGTGTGGGTCAACCCACAGTTCCTTGATGTTCAATTTCGCGAATCCCGTCGGTTCGAGGCCCATGAGGGCAACGTGGGAGGCGAAGGGCAGGTTGCGGGCGATGAATGCCGCGAGCTGTGTGAGGCGGTCGACGTTGAGCTTGTGGATGACGGCACGTATTTCCACTTTGATCCCGACCCTGCCCAAATTAAGGAGCCCTTTGATTGTTTGCTCGAAGGCTCCCTTAGCCTGCACGATGTAGTCGTGCTGCGAGTCGATGTCGGAGTATAGAGGTACTCCGAGCATCATGTCCGGGTGCCTGAGCGCGCTCAGACGCTCCGCGTACGTCAGGTAGCAGAAAAGTCGGCCATTCGTGAGGATATGCAGTGCAGTGCCTGGGAGGTAGTTGCGGCAAAGACGGACCATCTCAAGAAGTTCATCTGGGAAGAGCGTAGGTTCGCCGCCCGAGATGCCGAGTTCCGCTGTGTGTTTGTCGACGAGAGGGATGACCTGCCGCCAGATTTCGATTGTGCAGTCGACCGGTTGCCTCACCGGCGGCTGAGAGCACATCACGCAGTAGTTGTTGCAGGCTTCGGTGAACAGGATGGTGTTGGCTGTTGATGCCCTGCGATACAACACGGAGATGTGGCCTGTTCGTGGCTCGAAACGGATAACATCCCCATCTCCAAGGTGCAATAGTTGAGGTGGGAGCAAAATTTCGTCCCGTGCCGGCCTGGTTGAGCTGTGTTCGCTTAGAATGTTGTGTTCACCACGGCGCAGGATGGCTCCAAAGCCCTGCGTGGCACTCCCCTCAACCACGTCCGCCATGAAGAGCAAAGCCTCTGTGCCCCGCACAGCGACGGGACGGTCGGATCGCGTCGTCACCCTTGCGATGATTGCGTCACTGTCCCAGCGCGACTCGCTCGTCCCGCGAAGTGCGATCACGAAAGCTCCTCAATAGACCCACGATTCCAGAACGGCGGCTGCTTTGGCATCGTCTTCGAGCGTTTGGATCAAGAAGCGGTACAGCGCCATGTGCTTTCGGCAGAACTCACTAAGGGCCTTGTGTCCTACCACGTCCCCCTGCGTCCGGTAGTGCCGGATGGGATCGCTCCCACAGTACGGCTGGAAGGCACAGTCCACACACCCCGGAACACCCTCCGTCATTGTCCGGCTGATGAGGTCAAGGAATCCATCATCGAGCATGACCTCTTCATAAGTGTTCTCGTAGAGGTTGCCCATCCGGAAACGCTGATCCCCCATCTCGGCGAGCATGCGAGCCTCGTCCGACAAATAGACGTTGCCATCGTAGTGAAACGCGATGACGTTGAGTCCGGCTCCAGCGGGTGACTGTAGATCGACGAAGCCGGTGCTGTACGGAGTCAGGATTTTGCGAAGAATAATTGCCGCATACTCCTCACGGAACGGGACGCCGGCATAGTTGAGTTCCAGAATGTACTTGAGTGCCCTTTGGTAGAAGGCCAGAAACTCGTCGGTCGAATACGCGGTGATCGGATTCGTACGGGCGGCATACCCATACGGGTTCAGCATGCGGAGGAACAACGAGCAAAACCCGCGCCGCACATATTCGTCCACGATGGCTTCCGGGCATTCAAGACTCCGGCGTGTCGTCGTCATGAGTGCGGAGACCTTGCCGGGGCCGAGGTGGTTCATCGCACGCTTGATCGCGTTGACAGTGGTCACGTAGCTGTCGAACTCTGGGCTCGGCCTGTTATAGTTGTGCAGGTCCTTTGGCCCATCGAGCGAAGTCGAGAGGGTTACATCGTGCTCGTCGCAGAACCGCAAGACGTTCTCGTCGAGGAGGGACAGGTTACTGCAGAGTACGAACTCCACAGGTCTCCCTAGTGCCGCTCCTCGTTCGCGTGCCCGAGAAACGATGTGTTGCACAAGCGGAAAATTGAGGAGTGGTTCGCCTCCCTGGAACTCGACCTTGAGCTGACTCGACGGGCTGCGAAACATGAACTCGACGGCTCGGTCCGCGGTTTCCCGCGACATGTCAAACCCCTGGCGGTCTTCGCACTGACGTGAGGCCTGGCAGTAGACACACCGATTGTTACACCGAAGCGTCACTACAAATAGGTGAAGGCTCGTCAGGTCGGACAAGAACTCCGCCTTTGTGCGGTACTTCGTTGCCAGCAGTAGGAGCGGCGCAGTCGAGCCATTGTCTGTAAGGAAATGCTTTGCCTTCAAGTTCGTGTACAAGGTTGAGTTTGGATCCAGTTTTTTCCCGATGAAATCGTACAGGTCTTGCTTGCTAATCGTGCAGTACTCGCCAGCGATATTGGTCGCTACGTAGCGGCCCTCGTCAAGCAAAGTGAAGCGGAAGGGGAGAAGCGAATATGCGTTCGTTGCGGCTCGAAACCGCCTTTCGGGCTGGACGATCATTCGGCGTCTTCGCTCACAGAAGGATTCGAATGTTCGGGAACGGTCATAATCCCCAGGGGGTCGGTTTGATAGCCACAGGAGTCGAGGCCTGGGTCGATCAGAGCGCTCTTGGAGAACGCGTGCGCGATGATCAGGTTGCGAATCGCCTCGGTCTCTTGGCCGACCTTCTCACGGAGTTCTTGGTCCAGCACTTCGTTGGCGAACTCACCCAAGATCGTGTCGATGGGCTCGGAGCAGTCCGATCGCAACGAAACGCCCACGACGCAACCACCTTGGGCTGGATCGATCTTGAGGAAGCATCGGTCGCTGAACTTATACGCGGCCTTCTGCACAGCCGACGACCGATACAGGCTACTGTCAAAGAACACGGTAGCCTGTACCGGGACATCGTCACTGCTAAGGCTCTGGTCGCGCCTTTCCATGAAGATTACAGCCCAGATCGGTGCGAACGATGGGAGGAGTGCGAGCGATGGGATGAGTGTGAGCGATGACCCGCCATCTGCACGCTCTGGTTATCAGTCGGCGCCGGCACGAGGACCAGTGGCGCATTTTTGGGAGTGGGTGCCGCCCCGCTTTCGATTCTTGCCATTTGGCTGCGTGCGGCATCAATGAGGTCATGCGGGGCGTTGGCGGGAGAGGTGGAGGTCGCGGCCAAGAGGCCCGCTGTGGCGGCCGCTATGGACGCGATTCTACCTAACCGGTTCTTACAACTCGGCTTCGCTTTGCTAGCTTCATTATCGGAGGGAGTTTTGTCCATGCCCTGACTCCGAGATCGATCTGTTCGAATAGTAGAAGGCTTTTCTATCAAATGCAAGGGTAACTTTCAACCGTGGTGTCATGAGCGCCCATCAAATCAGTCAGGCGTGACGGAAAAATCTGGCGATGTCGGCATTCTGAAAACGATGAGGATGGCTGCCGTCACGGCAACGAACGGTCCATAGCTCGGAGTAGCTGCCGAACGGTTCGTTCCACGGCATCCGCTATCGCTCCCTTTGTTTTACCGCCGGTGCTGTCCTGCGTATACGCCCACAAGACATCACCATCTTGGTCAACGAGTCGGAGGGCCACCGAAGCGCGTGAACGGGTCTCGGACGAGTAGAGCGATTCCTCGCTTCCGCCAACGACCGCCCCGAAACCAGCAGAGCCAGAATTACGATTAGCGCTCGCACCGCCTCCGGCAACGCCGAAGTTCGCCGATTCCCCTTCCGCCCTGGTACGTCTCTCACCCCGTTCCAGAACCGCACCCTTCAGGACTGCATCCGCCTTTTCGCATTTCTCCGTCACGGTGAAGCGCTTGGCAGCGAAGAGGGCCGCAATCGCAATCTCGCGCGCCGGTGCCACCATCGAGTCTTCACCTACAAGACGATCGACGCAAATTCGCTTGATACCGCGCAAACCTTCGTGCGATGACACCACTGGTGCACGATCTGCGACTTGAGCGGGCAACGCGATTGCGGTCAAAGCAACCATGATGCCCAACCAGCTAGCCATGGACATGTTTTCGAGCCTCTTCCGACTCGTATTCACACTTCACCCCGCTGCGCGCTTCCAAGATGGTGATGATGGACTTGGGAGTGCCTTTGGGGAGTTCGAGCACGACACCCTGTGGCTTGTCGTCTCCATCCTTGAACCCGACAGTAAGGAAATGTTTTCGCTTCTTCGAGAACAGCGCCCAAACCGTGATGACGATCGCGACACCAACCCGCCGGCCTGCCTTCTGCCCATACTCGATAGATGTGATGCCGTCGTACGGAATCTCGAACTTGCCCTTTGATGACGTGAACCGCAGAACTTTCTGGTCCGAAGTGTCCAAGTTCCCTTCAGTTGCCTCGGGCACGCTCACGGTGCCCCCAACGTACATGACCTCCTTCCCTCGAACAGCGCCAATGGCAGGCGCAGTCATCGCAAAAACAGCCTGCAAATACCCTCGTCGCGTCATGGTGATCATTTCTCCTCGAAGTGTCTGCGGGCCTCGTCGGACTCGAACTCCAGTTTCTTCCCCGAACGCGATTCAAGCGTGGTGGCGACACCGCGAATTCTGCCCTTGCCGACCTCGAAAACTGCACCTTGTTTGGCTCCTTGCAGATCCACGAAGCCGACGGTCAAGTAGTGCTTACGTTTCTTTGATAGAAGAGCAATCGGACTGACAGCAAGAGCCACGCCCACACGGCGGCCGGCCTTCTGGCCGTACTCCAAGGATGTAACAGTCTTGTACGGAATGACGAACTTATGCTTCTTCGCCGAGAATGTCGCGGCTGACTCGTCAGAAAGATCCAGGTGCCCCTCGGTTTTGTCGGGCAAGAGCGCAATCGAGCCCCCAACATACATCGCCTCATCACCCCGCACCGCAGCGTTCACGGGAAAGATAAGGCACAAGACGATGCCAACCGCCGAACGAGCCTTCAACATCGTTTTTCTCCTTGCTAAATGATGAATCGTTCCCCGCATGCAGGGTACTACAGTTTGCTGCCCGGGGAAATCCCTCAAAAACGAAGACCGACACTGATGCGTGTCGGTTTGCTGTTGCTCGTTCGTGCGCTGAAGTGAATCGGCTAAGAGTACTGCGCTTGCGCACCCCCCATCGGTACGATCCCAACCCCGCATCTGCGATGTTCACTCGGTGCCCTTGCCGCTGTACGATTAGACAGTAGAGTGCTCCCCTGTGACAGACTGCACTCTGGGGCGCGAGTCTCCCATCGCGCCCAATGACTCCCTGCAGTTCTGATAGGGTGGCCCTGGCCACCTCGCAGTAAGGGTTCTCGCCGACCGCCGATAGACCCTCCCGCTCTGGGGTGGAGATATTCATAATGCACACTGTACCGCCGCCGATCTTGGATGAAATGCAATGCCTAGACGAGGAAGAAGTTGACGGGTTCGTCTTGGCAACGCTTAGCGAGGAGAGGTTGGGGCGGGTCGAAGCGCACTTGTTGTGGTGCGAAACCTGTCTGCAGTCCGTCCGTGAGACAGAGTTTCTGGTCGCGTTATTGCGGCTAGGCGCGCCTGGATTGCTGCGGCACTTCCGCATCATGAGAATTCTGTCGCGATGCGGACCGCCACGCTTCCCTGTCGCACCAGGAGATGTTTTATAAAGCAGCCATCTTCCGAGCCACCGGTGTAAACTACCTTGTTGCCGGGTTCCTACTCCAAACCGCCGCAATTGGGGCAAGCATCGGAACCAGCACCAGCGCGGTTGTTCACGCGACGTTTTGCCACGACGCAACCACATGCACGAGTATCACTTCACCATTCAGCAACCCCCATGGCTACGTACCGGTCGGTTATAGTCCACTGTTTGCGGCGTACGGATCGATGACGGCGTCTGCCTACATAGTTCCACTGAATCCGGGACACCATACCCGTTAGTTCAGCGCCGGGCAATTCGTGCCCAGAACCCGGCTCTTTCGGTACCGTACTCTTGGGACTCTTTGCCGTCGTAGTGCCGCTCGCCTGGCGAGTGACTTCGGAGGCAGATCCCGACAGGCTCAATAGCCCGACCGGATGCCCTTTCCCGCAGTACACGAGACCAATCATTCTTCTGTCCAAGGGACAAAGATAACTTCGAACAACGTTTCCATATCCAACAGGAACAGCGCCTTGTCGCTCTCCGGCGCTGATTCAGGTATGAAGCTGCGATGAAGTTGGGAGCTCCGCCAGAGCTTCACTACGGTTGCCGGGCTGACTGGCAGGGAACTGAAGTATTCCGCGAGGTCCTTCATCTGCTCTTCAAGACTGAAGGCAATCCACTTTGCGAAGACCTCCTCATGGGTGCTACGCAGAAGGTGATCCGCATTTTCCGGTTTGAGTCTAGCGAGCCCTATTTGTTTATAAACACCAGTGTGGGGATCACGCTGGGATGCGAGGAGTACAAGCTTTCCGAACGTTGTCTGACACGTTGATAAAGCCAGTGGGAGGCCAAGTCGGTCCATGGATCGATTCCCCTCATGATGTTAACAGGACAGCCACCTGTAGAACTCTCTAGCGGTACCAGACGCTCACTTTTGCAGGTCTGCAAGTTGAGAGCGGCGGGCGACAGAAGCGGTGCGAGAAAGAAGATGACGCACCAACCCCACATGACCGGCTAATTCGTGGGCCGCTCTCAGTTCTGAGTATGAATGAATCATGGGAGTTGCCACAAGGCACACAGTGCGGGGCGAGGCGCGCACACATGAGGGGGTGACACTCGGGACCCCATAGAAACGTTCTCTGTTGCGCGCAGGAGGTGCCCAGGAGGGATTCGCGTCCAGGACCTGGAAGCCGGGGGCCGCCACCCTCCGCGTGAACCCGGCGTGCGCGGACCGCAGCATTTTGAACCCGGAAGTGCAAACGCCGTGGCCGCACCCTGCGATGGCCGCGCCGGTTGCGACCTTTCGAAAAGACCAGCTCGCCCGCGCCGCCTACGCAGTACCTTGTGGCCACCGGCCAACTCGGCAAGGGAGACTGCGTGCGGGTGGGTTGGCGATCGGCTGAACCACCAACCGCTCGATGGCCCTCTTCAGGTGGCGGGCGCCGTAGCGCTCGTCGGTGCCTTCGGCCAGCAGCAGACGCCGGGCGGCCGCGGAGACCTGAAATTCGAACGCGCGTTCGGGCTGGCGGTCGATGACCCTCTGCTGCACGGCGGCGAGTTCGAGATCCAGAATCCTCATCAGGTCGTTATCGGCCAACGGCTTGAAGACGACGATGTGGTCGAGGCGGTTGACGAACTCCGGCGTGAAGTGACGGCGGGCCGCCGCGACGCCACTGCGGTCGATCTTGTTGTTCAGTTCGCCCGGCTGCGAAGTGGCGGCGGATGCAAAACCGAGGCGTGGAGACAGCAGGGCGTTCATCTCCTTGGCGCCGAGGTTGCTGGTCATGAAGATCATGGCGTTGGAGAAATTGACCTTTTTGCCATCGCCGAGCGTGAGTGTCGCCTTGTCGAGGATGCCGAGCAGCAGATGCCAAAGCGCGTCGCTGGCCTTCTCGATCTCGTCGAAGAGCACGAAGCTGATCTTTGCCGTGGGGGTCAAATACTGATCGATCGTTTCCTGACAAAGCAAAGGCTTGGTCTCGCGGTGGCCGAGATAGCCGGGAGGCGAGCCGATCAGCTTGGCAATCTCGTGGCTGTGCTGGAACTCGGCGCAGTCGATCTTGGTGATGGCGCCTGGCTTTCCGAGCACCGCTTCAG
>JBJXGR010000278.1:0-2775 GCA_046160045.1 Bryobacteraceae bacterium | reverse complement strand
TGCGGTTGCGCGCGGGACTCTCGCACTACCTGCTCGCCTTCTCCCGCCCGCTGACGACGGACGATGCGGACCGGTTGGTTTCGCAGGGGGTCCGAATCGTGGGATCGATTCCCGGGCAGGGATTCGTTGTGGCCGCTCCCGACCGAACGGATTGGACGTCCCTGGGCGCGGAGTGGGTCGGGCGGCTCGAAGCGGAGGATAAGGTCAGCGCGGAGATTTCGCCGTTGTCCGGGGAGGCGGCCTTTCTTGTCGAGGCCCACTTAGACGTAAACAGGGAGGCGCTCCGGGGCGTCATCCGGGCCTATGGCCTTGCGATTCTCGAGCATCCAAATCTGCTCCCGCATCAGGTTCTGGTTATGGGCGATCCCGCGCAGGTCCTTCGCCTCACCGTGTTCGACGAAGTGGCCTACATTTTCCCTGCGTCACGCGAATTGCGCGAGGGTGAACCGGTGGTCGCGTGCGCCGGCGCCGTTTCCGCCGGCGGCTTTATCGGGCAATACGTCAAAGTGGGGGGCGGTTGGGCGAAAGACGATAGCGGCTATGCGCGGTTGGGGGTTCTGTTCGGCCCGCTCACCGACAGACTTCCCGCCGAGACGGCGCGAGCGGAGATCGACCGGGCGTTCGCGAAATGGTCGAAGATCGCGCGCGTTCGCTTTCATTCCGCGGCAAGCAGCGACGCGGTTCGTACCGTGGTTGTGTTTTTCGCTGCCGGAGCGCACGGCGACCCCTATCCTTTCGATGGGCCAAGCCGGGTGCTGGCGCATACGTTCTATCCGTCGCCGCCGAATTCGGAGCCTGTGGCCGGCGACATGCACTTCGATGCCGAAGAGCCGTGGGGGGTGGGCACCGGCATTGATCTGTACTCGGTAGCGCTGCACGAACTTGGCCACGCTCTGGGCCTGGGACACTCGGATAAGCCCGGCAGCGTGATGTACCCCTACTACCGCAAGCACGGCGAACTGACCGAGGACGACATTCAAGGAATCCGAGAGTTGTACGGAGCGCCCGATCCGAACCCCGGCCCAGAGCCGATTCCGCCACCTCCGCCTCCCACACCGAGGCCCGTTCCCCTTCAGGTGACCGTTTCGACGCCCGCTTCCACCACCGTCTCCACGACTGCGGCGACTCTTGCCCTGGCGGGTGTCCTGGCGGGCGGCGTCGCGCCGTACCGGGTGACGTGGAACAACTCGAACGGGGGATCGGGCGTGGCAACCGGAAGTCCGGAGTGGCTGATCGCCGCGGCCCCGCTGGTCACGGGCGAGAATCGCATCACTATCACGGCGTTCGACGCGGCCAACGAATCCGCCTCGGCCAGCGTCATTGTCCTTCGGACCGAACCGCCGCCTCCCCCGCCTCCGCCCGCCGGCAACGCACTTCCGGACGTCCAGATCCTGAGCCCGGCGATGACTGTGGTCACCACCAGTTCGGCCTCCATCGCAATACGAGGCACGGCGTCCGCTTCCACCAGGGTCATCGAGTGGACAAACTCCGTCAGCGGGGCCGGAATCGCGGAGGGCGCCACCCAGTGGTCCATCCCCAAGCTGCCTCTCTTTGTCGGCATCAATCGGATCACCATCCGCGCCCGCGACGCCGCCGGCAACGAAAGCTGGCGTTCTCTCACCGTGACCCGCAAGTAGCCCGGAAACGCTGTTCACCAAAGGAATCAGACGCCGGAAGGGACGACAGCCAACGCTAGGGAAGCTCAAACACGATTTCATGCGCCACGATTCTCGCGAAGGGGAGCGCATTGCCCTCGTGGACGCCATTTTCGTAGCTACATATTTGGCGTTATCCTGGTGTGGGGATGACAGCTGCTCGTGGCCCATACCGTTCGGGAAGAGGGGGGAGACGAAGTCATCCGGCTGATCTCGGCACGCCGAGCGACCCGAAAGGAACGAAACCGATATGAGCAAACCCGTGCGCAGAACGCTGGCTAAAGACGTAATGACCCCCGCCCGCAAGCAAAAGCTCGCGCGGCTTGCGGCACGGCCCGATGCCGAGATCGATTTCTCCGACATTCCGCCGCTGAAGGACAGTTTCTGGAAGAATGCCATTCGCAATCCGTTCTATCGTCCAGTGAAGCAGCAACTGACGGTGCGCCTGGACGCCGACGTTGTGGGCTGGCTGCGCCAAAAGGGAAGAGGGTATCAGACCAGGCTCAACCAGGTGCTGAGGGAAGCCATGCTGGAGGAGATCAAGAAGAGCGCGTGACCGTACCGTCGGGATGACTGTCCGCCCGCGTGCACGTCATTTGGGCGGGAGAACCGAATGCCCGGGCAGGCCTGAGGATCAATGAGAGCGGAGCGGGCGGGCCGACCGGCGCTCCGCGCGAATGGGGCGAAATCCATGCGCGAGCGGCGAGGGGGCCCGTACCTGCGGCCTTCAGCAGTTTGGCCACCTTACCCCGGTGGCACCAGATTCAAAGCTCGCGGGGAACTTCAGTTCTCCACCTGATCGCTAACATCCAGGCCATTGGATGATCCATCGCCTTCTCTCCGCAAGATTCCCCACCATCGCCAGACCCAATCATCACGGGCCGCTCGGCAACGATGCCTGGTTGGCCATCTGTTCCATTGTGATCCTTCCGGTTGGTTCAATCCGGCACGGTGCCGTCACCGAACGTTTCATTCCAATACGCGCCAACACCTTGCAAAACCCCACGCGGGTTCGCGAGGCTTTGTTGAAGATCCTGTCCATGTCGACCTGACCGGGATCGGGTTTCTCCGGCGGCACGAACACGCTTACGGGTATCCAGGAGCCCGGTTCCAGCAGCTT
>JBJXGR010000277.1:0-3029 GCA_046160045.1 Bryobacteraceae bacterium | reverse complement strand
AGACCGGATGGCCCGCTTCACCCGCGAGGCCAAGGTACTCGCTTCGCTGAATCACCCCCACATCGCGCAGATCTATGGCATCGAAGAACGCGCGCTGGTAATGGAACTGGTTCCCGGGGGGACGTTGGAACGGCCGCTGCCGCTCGAGACCGCACTCCGCTACGCGAAGCAGATTGCCGAAGCGCTCGAAGCCGCCCACGAAAAAGGAATCGTGCATCGCGACCTGAAGCCGGCCAACATCATGGTCACGCCGGAAGGCGTCGTCAAGCTGCTGGACTTCGGACTGGCGGCCGTCGCCCTGGGCGCTCTTTCCCCCGGCAGCGATCCGATGGGCTCGCCAACACGCACGGGGCGGGCGACCGAAGCGGGAATGATCATAGGCACGGCGGCGTACATGTCGCCGGAGCAGGCCGTTGGGAGTGCGGTGGATCGCCGCTCGGATATCTTTTCATTTGGTGTAGTGCTGTTTGAGATGCTCACAGGCAAGCGGGCGTTTTCTCGAAGTTCGGCCGGGGAGACGCTGGCGGCGGTGGTGAAGGACACGCCGGACTGGTCGGCGCTGCCTGCGGAGACGCCCATCCAACTACGGAAGTTGCTGGAACGGACGCTCCAAAAAGACCGTAGGAAGCGGTTGCAAGCCATCGGTGAGGCGCGGATCGCCTTGGAGAGCCTGACTGATCCCGATCCTGGCGGCTCCGGACCGGAAGTCAGCGAATCTGCCGCCGTCGGGCAATCGAATACGGGTTGGTGGCCGTGGGTGGCTGGGGCTCTTGCCCTCGCGCTTCTCGCCGCGGGCTCCCTGCTATACACCGCGACGCGGCCCATGCCACCGCGCCAGCTGATGCGCTTGAATGTGGAGATATCGCCGGACGCGCCGCTGGCAAGGGTCGATTTAGGTTACGGCATCAGCGGCGGTGGAAACATGATCGCGCTTTCACCCGACGGCGAGCGCCTTGCACTCACTTTGCGCGGTGCGGACGGCAAGGTGCGCCTCCACACTCGACTGCTAAGTCAAAGCCGAGTCGTTCCGCTGGCAGGTACCGAGAACGCCCATGGTCCGTTCTTTTCTCCAAAAAGCGATTGGATCGGGTTCTTCGCCGAGGGCAAACTCAGGAAGATCGCTGTGGATGGAGGCCCAGTGGTCGCTTTGTGCGACGCACCCAGAGGCGTCGGCGGAAGCTGGGGCGACGATGACAACATCGTCGCGGCGCTGGACCATTACGGCGGCCTCTCACGAGTCCCCTCCACGGGGGGGACGCCCGTGCCGGTTACTACGCTAAAAGCCGGGGAAGTGACCCACCGTTGGCCACAGGTTCTCCCTGGGAGCCAGGCGGTCCTGTTTACCGCCGCCACGCTGCTGAGCCCCAGTTACGACGACGGGAACATCGAATCGATTTCGCTGCGGACCGGCGAGAGGAAAACGGTGCCCAAGGGGGGCTTCTCCGCCCGCTATGCGGCCGAAGCGCCGGTCCCAGAAGGGACCGGCCACATCGTCTACCTCCGCCAATCCACGCTTTTCGCGGTGCCCTTCGACCTCGGCCGTCTAACCGTCACGGGCGGGGCTACTCCCATCCTGGAAGATGTCATCAGTTCCTCGTCAGCGGGTGGAGATTTTGCGTTAGCGCAGAACGGAACGTTCGTCTACTTGTCCGGGAAGCCATCCCAGGCGGGGTATTCGATTTTCTCAGTGGATAGCTCCGGTAAAACACAGGCGTTGCATGCACCGCCCGCCCGGTACTTCGGCCTGCGCTTCTCGCCCGACGGCAAGCGCCTAGTGTTTTCCATCAACACCGATAAGGGATCGGACATTTGGGTGAAGGATTTGGACCGGGACACGCTGTCGAGGCTGAGTTTCCTACCGGGGATCAATAGCAATCCAGTGTGGACTCCTGACGGGAAGCACATTGTCTTCCGTTCCGCCAACCCGGCCGCAACCGGAATTTACGGGGTCCGGTCGGACGGTTCGGGCGAGGCGAAGCGTCTTACTTCGGCCACGCCTCCAGAGTATCCCTATTCGTTTTCCCCGGACGGAAAGCGGCTGGCTATGGCTCAGGCCGGAAGCGGCGGAGACGACAATGTTTACACAATGGCTGTCGAACCTGATCCCGGACCGGGCGCTTTCGGATTCCGGCTAGGAAAGGCGGAGCTATTCGTGGGAACGCAGTTCGTCGAAATGCAACCCGCCTTTTCGCCTGACGGGCGTTGGCTGGCGTATGGATCGAATGAATCCGGGATCATGGAAGTGTACGTGCGTCCGTTCCCAGGGCCGGGGGGCCGATGGCAGGCTTCGACGGGCGGAGGCAGCCGGGCCTTGTGGGCGCGCGACGGCCGGGAACTACTTTTTCTGAGCAGGGGCGGCCAAGTCATGGCCGTTAGCTACAGCGTCAATGGCGCCACGTTCGCCGCGGGGAAACAGCGGCTGTGGACGGAGGCTCGCGTGCGGATTTTGGCCGGCCCCACCTACGACATTGCGCCGGACGGCAAGCGCCTGGCGGCGATTCTGAGAGAAGTTGACTTGAGCGAAAAGCTGCCGGCGAGCTTGACGATTCTGCTCAACTTCTTCGATGAGCTTCGGCGAAAAGCTCCAGCGGGGAAATAAGGCCCACGCGTGGCAATCGGCCGGAACAGGGAACGAGTCGTCAGCCACTCTTCCGCTGTCTTTAGCGAAACCGTGAGCCAGGATTTTCGACCCCGAATCGAGTAAGCTCGCCAATGCCCCTGTCTACAGCCCTAGCCGAGTCCGTTTCGCGCGGGTTTCGCAAGAACCGGTCGAGCAACTAAAACTCCAGCCGCAGCCCAATCTGGATTTGCCGCGGGTCGGCCCACTGCTCGGCGATCACGCCGAACGCCGCTGGGTTAAAGAAGTTCGTCGACGGGTCGGCGAACTCCACCCGGTTGAGCACATTGATCATGTCGAAGGAAAAGGCCAACCCCACCCGCTCCGTGACGGCCGTACGCTTTCCGATGGAGGCGTCATAGTTAAAGCGCTTCAGCCCGCGCGCGATGCCGCGTCCGTGGCGCCCGTCCTC
>JBJXGR010000276.1:0-5221 GCA_046160045.1 Bryobacteraceae bacterium | reverse complement strand
CCTGGTGATGGCCGTCGCGCTGGCGACGTGGTTCGCCGTGCGGCAATATCCATACCTGCTGCACGAAGCCCACGCCCAGCCGTTGACGCTCTCTTGACCCGCCTGTTCAGGATACCTCGACCCGGGGAGCGCGCGCCAAGGCACCCGAGCCACCCCCTGCAACATCTCGTGAATCACTCGCCGCGCGCCTGGTGAACATAGCGAAAACGCGTGAACCCGTCATTGTATGCGATCCCGTACCGCACCGTGGAGCCGGTTCGTTATATCCTTCCTGTGGACTCATCTATGCCCGATCTTCCCGTTGCCATCCTGATGGAACCCACCTCCGCCCACGTGGACAATTACCTGAGCGGTCTCGCCGAAGCCCGAGGCGTAGGGCAGATCGCCATCACCGATCCGGACGGCACGATGGCCGCGCGCGCCGCCAAGCGGGTTCCCGCGTCCCGCATGACCGTCTTTCGCGATTACCGGGAACTGCTCGCCAAGGTGAAGCCGGGGCTGGCGCTGGTGACCTATCCCGCCGACCTCGCGCCGCCCGTCGTCGCGGCGGCGCTCGATGCCAACTGCCATGTGGTGGTGGAGAAACCCGGGTGCGTGCGTGTCTCCGATTTCGTCAGACTCGTCCAGACTGCGGATTCGAAGCATCGTCACCTGCAACTGGCTCTTGCCAACCGCGCCCTGCCTCTGGTGCTCCGGGCCCGGACCCTGGTGGATCAGGGGGTGATCGGCCGTCCGTATGCCGCGCACCTTCACCTGGTGGCCGACCAGAGCCGCCTCAAGAGGCCCGGCTATCCACAGACGTGGTTCTCCAGGAAATCGCGCACCCTGGGCGGCTTCCTGGCCTGGCTGGGCCTGCACTACATTGACCTGTTGTATTACATGACCAACGACCACGCCCGCCAGGTAACGGCGATGATTCAGAATGCCAACCGCCTGCCGATTGAGGTGGAGGACTCGGTGGGCGTGGCGCTCAACACTCACAAAGGAGTGCTGGCCACGGTCCACGGCGGTTATTACGTCAGCAAGGGATACCAGAGCGGCCTGCATTTGTGGGGCTCGGAGGGCTGGTTGCGCCTCGACATCAACAATGGGCCGCAACGTCTCCTCGAGTGGTGCAACTACCCCGGCGGCGGCAAGGTGGAGTCGGCGACCTCGGAAGCCGCGGACGCCTACAAGGCCTTTCTACAGATGGAAGTGACGGCGATCCTGGAAAACCGTCCGGCGCTCATCTCGCCGGCCGAAAGCCTGCACATCGTCCAGACCCTCGATGCGGCCTATCGCGCCGCCGCGCAGGGAAAGACCCAACAGATCTGATCGGAGCCTTCCTCACATGAACGAAACCAAGCCCACCACCCGGCGCGATTTTGTCGCCGCCGCTGCTGCCTTCACGATCGTCAAGCCCGAATTGGTTCGCGGCTCCTCCCGCAATTCCGCCGTACGGATGGCTCTCTTCGGATGCGGCGGCCGCGGCACCGGCGTCGCCGAATCGTTCACCACCGAAACTACCGCCCAGTATGTCGCGCTCGGCGATCTGTTTCAGGAACAGACCGAGAAGACGCAGGCCCGTATCAACAAGGCCGCCGAGAAGAAGAGCAAAGCGGCTATCAGCCCGTCGATGCTCTTCCACGGCCCGCGCTCGCTCGAGCGGTTGGCGGAGTCGAAAGACGTCGACGTCATCCACATCGCCACGCCGCCCTACTTTCATCCCGAGCACTTCGAGCGGGCGGCCGCGGGCAAGAAGCACATCTATCTCGAAAAGCCCGTCGCCGTGGACGTGCCCGGGGCGAAACGCGTGATGCGCGCGGGCGAGAAGGCCATAGCGAATAAGCTGAGCGTCGCGGTCGGCTTTCAACTTCGCCATGCGACTCCTTATGTCCAACTGGTCGAACGCGTCCGCCGGGGTGATCTGGGCACGCTGGTGTGCGGCTTGTGTCATTACTACGCGGGCGCCATTCCCATGCCCGAGCGGCCGAATGCTTCACCCCGCGAACGCCGCCTCCGGAATTGGCTGCACGACCGGGTGCTGTCAGGCGACATCCTGGTGGAACAGAACATCCACCTCATCGATGCCACCAACTGGGTGCTGAACGGCCATCCCGTAAAAGCGCAGGGGACTGGCGGCCGCGCCGGGCGCACCGACGCTGGCGATTGCTGGAGCCACTTCAACGTAAACTTCACTTATCCGGGCGACGTGCACGTGACCGTGACGTCCACGCAGTTTATCCAGGGCCCATGGGACGTGGCCATGCGCTACTTCGGGACCAACGGTAATTCGGAGATGCGCTACGACGCTCCCGTCCGCATCACGGGCCCGAACCAGTGGGATTTCCCCGGCCTCGGCGCGCCGGGGCAGGTGACGGACACTCAGGCGGCGGTGGCCGGTGCGTTCAAAGGCGCGCTCGATGACGCCGACGCCATGCGGCAGAAGCATTTCATCGAAAGTATTGTTTCCGGCAACCTGCTGGCGGAGGCAGGCCGCGGCGCAGAGTCGACGCTGAGCGCGATTCTCGGACGCCAGGCGGCCTACACCGGGCGGCCCTGGACCTGGGACGAGTTGCTGCGTTTGGAAGAGGTGTGGGACGCCAAGCTCGACGTGGCGCACCTGGGGTGACCGCCTATACGTACACAAAGACCTCGATCTCGTCGATGACGATGTCCTCGGATGCGCCGGGGCCGCTGGCAGTCAGCGTCATCTCCAGCCAGTTGTCACCGTACACGGCAGGGGGAGCCTTGAGTTCGAACGAGTAGGTGGAGAACCCGCCGGGAACCTCCGGCGTGGGAGGCTCCCCGGCCGAGGCTCGCGAGTTCGGATCCACCGGCGCGGCCGCGTCGATCCGCCCCTCCGCCTCGGAGGGACGGAGGACAAACTCGGTCTCCGGCCGGTAGCGTTCCGCCCGGTTGCCGAATCGCCGGATCGTCTGCGGCCGGACCTCCCTGCCATTCAGCCGCACGGCCAGCGTGTCCTCCAGGGTCAGGTGAAACCCGCGAAACAGCAGACTCGCCCTCCGCACCTTGGTGAGATCTTCACAGATCCGGAAACGGTAGCGGCCGGAGGAGCCCGCACTGCGCTGGAGAACGATCCGGTCCGCCTTGACAGCGCCGGTGGACGTGCGGTCTTTGCCGAATCCGTTCGATCCACCCCAAATCGGCTCGAAGACGTAGTGCCGGCGGCCTCGGGCGACACGCTCCGGATCCCGCAGTTCGGCGAAATCCTGCAACATGGCCGGATAGAACGGGGCCCACTGCAGCGGCACGAAGTGGTTGTAGGACGAGATGCCGTCGGCCCCGGCGCCGTAGAAGTTCCGCGCCAGGGCGCGCTGCTGCTCGAGCGACATCGGCTGACCGGCCAGGCGCCTCCGCATCCGGATACTGCTCCACGGCAGCATACCCGGATACAACAGGCACTCCGACGCGCGGCAGAGGCGGGCAAACTCGTCATAGGGCGCGTTCAGGTCGGAGTACATGACGTCGCTGGGAGAGACGTAGCCGATCAGCTTTTCGGATATCCAGGCAGGCAGGTCCAGGCCCATCTGGTGGCACTCTTCAAGCGTCTGATAGACTCTGGCTCCCAGTAGGAGTTTCTTGCCTCGGCGTTCGAGCAGGGCGTGGATCCGGCGGACCATTTCGGTCATCAGCGGTTGGCTCTGCCGGCCTTTTCCCACAGGAAAGTACTGATGATCCCGAAAGCAAAGCTCCAGGCCATCCACGTCAAAGCGATTGAGGAGTTCGCCCGCGACAGAGACCACGTAGTCGCGGACTTGCGGGAAGGTGAAGTCCAGCGGCGTGCTGAGCTTGTAGTAGGCGCCGGGAGGGAAGTCCTTCAACTGCCACTCCGGGTGATCGAGCAGAAACCGGGCGCCTGCGCCCACGCCTTGTTTCACCGAGACGTGGCCGTGGTTGTCGTTGATGCGGATTCCGGCCAGACACTCCATGCCTCTCCGGTGGCACTGGTCGATCAGGACGGCCAGGGGTTGGGTGCCTGCCTGGAGAAGCGGGAGGAAGCGGCGATGTTGCGGCCGCTGATCATACTCGAACCGGTCGCCTTTCCAATAGGTGGTCCAGCCTTGCGTGTAGGCTTCCTGAACGAAGGTATCCACCTGGGCCGCCGCGAGGTCATCGACCCAACTCCGCAGGTCGCGTTCGGCGACAGGGTCGGGCAGGTAGCGCCTGGCGATGCTGGAGGGATCGCTGACATAGAGGATGCGCCGGGCGCCGCGAGGAGTGAAGGATCCCAGTCCTTGCGTGGATTGAGAGGCCGAAGAGGAGGCCAGGGCGGCGGTGCCAGTCAAGGCGCCGGCGACCGAAGCCCGCAGAAAGTTCCGCCGGGGGGTTCTGCCGTTCATGCGATGGGTCCTTTCCTACGCCAAATGTCTCCTACCATACCCCATCCGCAACGCAGCGTGATGCGGGAGGAGGAGGGCGTCGTCATTATTTTGGCGGTTACCCGACGTGGGAACCGTCCGGCCGTCAGAACGGATACGGCGGTCCGGGGCCGGAAGAGAGATCGCGATATTGGCGGCGGCAATACCAGCAGGCCAGGGCCACCGCTGTGACCCGATCGTCGTGGCCGCCACCTCGGGCGGCGAAGACGGGATGGCCGGACGGTTTCACCCCAGCCTCAAATCCGGCCAGTTCCTGGAGAAGCACCTCGGCCAAGCGAAGTTGCGCTGCTCGATGAGGCCGGCGAGCGTTTCCAGCAACTGCTGCTTGGGAGGAACTGGGCCTGTTCGAGGTCGGGGACGAAGTCCAGGAGGTCGGTGGCGAAGGCTACGGGGTCGGAGGCGATGAGGAATTGCGAATGCATAAAAAGGGGGGCTCCCACCTTCACGTTTGCAGGGAGGGGACCGGATGTTTGGGGCAGAACTCGCAAGTCACAGAGATTACAGAAACAATGAATATTTACTGGTTGTGACTGTAAATCGTTACAGAAATGGGGAATGTTCTTACAGATAGTTACAGATTTCGTTACAGATTGGTGTAGTTTCTTGCAATTGCGTGGTATGGGTTGGAGGAGGATCCGATTGGAGAATCAAGGAGTTGCGAGTGAAACTGTAAGAAACTGTAACGAAATCACGCCAGGTGCGCTGGAATTGCGCACGGGAAGCCGGCCCGGCGGCCGGTGGGTCGCATGGATGCAACCCCTGCGAGTGACGGGCGAGATGGCCAAGCTGAAGCTTGCGCCACCGGGAGAGCATGGCCCTCAAAAGGGCGGGCTGAAGCC
>JBJXGR010000275.1:0-22627 GCA_046160045.1 Bryobacteraceae bacterium | reverse complement strand
TGACCATGAAGGACGCGCGGGCGAACACGTCGAGCTATGGGTACGACACTTACGGCAACCGGACCTCCTACGCCGATCCGGAAGGGCGGACGACCAACGCGACCTTCAACGCGTTCGGGCAGAAGCTGACCGAGACGGACGCTCGGGGGAACAGAACAACCTTCGCCTACGATGATTTGGGCCGCATGGTGTCCGTGACGGACCCGGACAACCGGACCACGACCTACGAATACGACGCGAACGGCAACAAGACGGCGGAGGTGGACGCGCTGAGCCGGCGGACGACGTTCGAATACGACGCCAAGAACCGGCTGACCAAGGCGACGCATCCGGACCTGACGTTCACGCAGAAGACCTACGATTTCCGGGGCAAGGTGCTGACGGAGACGGACGAGTCGGGGCGGGTGACGAAGTCGGTGTACGACAAGGCGGGGCAGGTGACGAGCGTGACGCGGGCGTTCGGGACGGCGGACGCGGGGACGGCGTCGTTCACCTACGATCTGGCCGGCCGCAAGCTGACCGAAGTCGACGAGCGCAACAACACGACGACGTTTGGTTACGACGACGCCGGGCGCCTGCTGACGGTGACCAACGCGCAAAGCAAAGTCACCACCTATGCCTACGACGCGGCGGGGCGGCGGCGGACGGTGACCGACGCGCAGAATCACACCACGACGTCCGATTATGACGCGCGGGGGCGGATGACGAAGGAGACGTATCCGGACACGAAGTTTGTCACCCACACCTACGATGGGCTGGGCCTGCGGCTGACAACGACCGATCAGGAGAGCCGCACGACCACGTGGGGCTATGACAAGGCTTCGCAACTGGTGAGCGTGACCAACGCGCTGAGCCAGGTGACGACGTACGGCTACGACCTGAACGGCAACAAGACGCGGCAAACGGATGCGCTGAACCACTCGACCACCTACGAATACGACAAGCTGAACCGGCGCACCAAGCGGACACTGCCGATGGGGCAGGTGGAGACGTTCACCTATGATGCGGTGGGCAGTATGCTCACGAGGCGGGATTTCAACGGCAAGACGACGACGTATGCGTTCGACTCGCGGAACCGGTTGTTGTCGAAGACGCCGGATCCGAGCTTGAGCGGGCAGACGCCGGTAGTGTTCACGTACAACGGGACGGGGACACGGGCGACGATGGCGGACGCCGGCGGCAGCAGTTCGTATACCTACGACAATCGGAACCGGTTGCTGACCAAAGCCACTCCGCAGGGGATGCTGACATATACCTACCTCGCGAACGGGCTGGTGGGCTCGGTTGTGTCGTCAAACGCCAACGGGGTGAGCATTGCCTACGGCTACGATTCGTTGAACCGGTTGGCGACGGTGACGGACAACCGGATCACGCCGGGGGTGACGACGTACGCGTACAATGATGTCGGCGGCGTGGTGACGGTGACCTATCCGAACAGTGTCGTGCACACGTACAACTACGACGTGACCGATCGGGTGACGACCGTGCCGGTGACGCGGGGCGGGACGACGCTCGCCTCCTACACCCACACCTTCAACCTCGCGGGGCACAAGTTGACGGCCACCGAGTACAGCGGGCGCGCGGCCACCTACACTTACGACGCGGTCTACAAACTGGCCACGGAGACGGTGACGAACGATCCGCCGAACAATGGCGGGTTGACCTATGCGCACGATTCGGTGGGCAACCGGCTGGGGTTGACTTCCACGCTGAGCGCGATCCCATCGGCCACTTATTCCTACGATCCCAACGACCGGTTGAACGCCGACACCTACGACGCGAACGGCAACACGCTCACCAGCGCGGGCGTGAACTACGGCTACGACTTCGAGGACCGGATGACCTCGGCGGGCGCCATGACGATGGTCTACGACGGAGACGGCAACCGGGTGTCGAAGACGGCGAGCGGGGTGACCACTCGTTACCTGGTCGACGACCTGACGCCGACCGGCTACGCGCAGGTGGCCGAGGAAGTCGCGTCGGGTGTGGTGACGGTCCGCTACACGCACGGTCTCCAGCGGATCAGCCAAACGCGAGGGGGGACGACGCACTTTTACGGCTACGATGGGAGCGGGAGTGTGCGGCAGTTGACGGACACGGCCGGGGCGGTGACCGACACGTATACCTACGACGGGTTCGGTGTGCTCATCAGTGGCACGGGGTCAACCGTGAACGCGTACCGCTATCGGGGGGAGCAGTGGGACGCGCAGGTGGTTATGCATTATCTGAGGGCCAGGTGGTACAACCCATCTAGCGGTAGATTCTTGAGCAGGGATACTCACCAGGGGCAGCAGTTTCACCCACTTTCACTGAACCTCTATGCGTACAGCAATGGCGATCCCGTGAGTCAGATCGACCCTTCCGGACACTCATCCATCATCGAGACGGCTCTGACTAGTATCAGCCAGCGGCTCGCGATATGGACTGGAACAGATCTGGGTAATGTCACACTCAACAAGGTGAAAGGCGGCGGCCGCACTGCCTGGTCTACTACGTGCGCTCTGGATCGCTCCTGGTCTGTGCTCGATCTGGCGAATCAGTCGGCTGGACAGCCTCCCAACCCAACATTGCTGTTGATCACCGAAGTCTGTCGCTTGCGAGGTCCATGCCGCTCTGGCTTTCCACAGGTTGAGCGTTGCTGTGGACCGGTCGATACTGGTATACCTGCCGTTGACTGGGGTGCGAACTCCCTGGATGTCCCTCACTGTTGGCTCAAGACGCCCAACATCGAGGCAGGAATGGGGCCGGTTGAGCCGGGCACTCTTCCGGTGAACCCGATTGGCATTCCTACTATGGTCACTGATCATTCTGGACGTGCAGGCAAATGCCAACCCGTCTGCGACGTGGACCTTGATTGTGTGGAGAGAGAACTGCGTTTCGGCCGGTCTACGGGAAGATGGTCGGCAACAAACAACTGTAGTACGTTTGCTGACGAAGTGCTCCGGAAATGCAGGATTCGGTTCTGGGAGCCCTCGCGCAACAGAACCTATCGATGAACCAAGCAGCGGATGGTCGTTGCGTCTCGCGAAATCTCGTACCCAGACGACTTGACGATCATTGACAGAGTGAACGGAGGTTGATTTCCGTTGATCAAGAGCAAACTGAGACGCGTAGTAGCGGTGCTGACCGCACTCGTCGGGTCCGTATATAGTTTCTATGGACTTGCATACAACGCCTGGGCTGCTAGTCATCATGATATGAATTATGCAGTCTATTACAATCGCATGATCCTGTATCTGGTGCTGACAGCTGTGTGTGTTAGCGCTGGCGCGCTTGCCTGCGGGCTCCCCACCCTATTCTGGAAACTCTATCGTCTTCTGAGCCATAAAGAGGAGGCGGAGATTCGTAGAAATGAAACCCTCAACTAAGGATACTTGAAATCTTGAGGAGGGGAGCGTTCCGCGATCAGCGTTCAGCCTTTGAAGCAGCGCGGTCAGCATACCGGCAAGATTCCGGGAAACAGGCGGAGATCGCCGGCTTTCCCGCGTTTTCGCCACGATGCCATTTGCCCTCGCACTGGACAACTGGACCAATCACGTACCGGACACCCGGCGCTACGGAGGCCGGCCGCGAGTTCGTGATCGGAGGCGACAAGAAACTCAAGAGCACGCGCGATCTGAACGGCGACACGCTGACCATCGCCGCCGACGGCGTGACCAGTTCGGCGGGGAACGTGCGGATCGCGTTCACGCGCGACCCGCAGGGGCGGATCTCGAAGATCACCGATCCACTCGGGAAAGAATATCTGTACGGCTACAACGGGCGGGAGAGCTTTCGACGGTGACGTATCCGTCGATCGCGACGGCGGCGCAGTATTTCTACGATGCCGGCCACCTGCTGCGCGAGTACAAGGACCCGCGCGGGATCACGGCGGCGACGACAGTGTACGATGCCGGCGGCAGGTTGCAGTCGGTGACCGACATCGACGGGACGACCAGCTACGCTTACAATGTGGCGGCGCGGACGACCACGATCACGCACCCCGACACGGGCGTGGAGGTGATCGAGACCGACGCGCAGGGCAATGTCGTGCGGCGCGTGGACGGGCTGAACCGGACGACTGCCTACACCTTCGACGCGAACAACAACCTGCTCACCGAAACCAATCCGCTCAGCAAGACCTGGACCTACACCTACGACGCGAGCGGGTTCCGGACCTCGGTGAAGAACCCGCTCAACCAGACCGATTCGGTGACCTACAACGCCTACGGCGGGCCGACGGCGGTGACCAACGCGCTCGGCCAGACGCAGGCGGTGAGCTATGACACGCAGTACCGGGTGAAAACGCTCACCGATTCGCTCGGCCAGATCGCGGACTTCAGCTACAACCCGCAGGGGCTGCCGCTGACCATGAAGGACGCGCGGGCGAACACGTCGAGCTACGGGTACGACGCGTACGGCAACCGGACCTCCTACGCCGATCCGGAAGGGCGGACGACCAACGCGACGTTCAACGCGTTCGGGCAGAAGCTGACCGAGACCGACGCGCGCGGGAATCAAACTTTCACCGAGGTCCGGAACCCGTTCGCGTTGTAGGTGTAGGTCCACACCTTCCCCCGCGGGTTGGTTGATTGGTTTCGGAGAGCAGATTGTTGTTGGCGACAGCGAGATTGATGCAACCCTTTATCGGTCACAACCGGCACAAATAAATATCACCCTTTGTTTCATTTGGTTATTGCAATCCGTAATCTACCTATCCGATGCCGGGTCTACAATAAGCCAGGAAGAACCCAAGTTTCTTGTTCCACAGCAAGTGGAACAAGTGGAACAAAAATATGGTCGAAATTACTATTAACCATCAGTGCCTCAATGACTTACCGGAAAACTCGCCTTTTTTCTGTTCCAGTTGTTCCACTTCCTGCCCTAACCCGTTGATTCCATTCACCGGCAAGTGGAACAAAGTGGAACGTTCCACTTGTTCCACTTTCCGTTCCAGTTCAACATTTTCGAAAATATTGCCTTCGTGTCTTCAGTACTTTGCAGGAATCGGGAATCACCTCGCGCTCGACCGCCCGCTATCCTGAAGGTGAAAGGGGTATCCGTGGCCTGCTCAATCACTTCTCCACGCGTTGCCTGCGGCGAGCCGTCCGTGTCAATGCTCACACGATCCTCCGCCTGGCCGCCTGCGCAGAACCCGGCCCATGACCATAGGTCTCGTTTCCGCTCCGTCCCGTCGCGCGACCGCCCGCCTCCCGGACTGGTACTCTGGAATTCGCGGCAATGAACCCCAAACGCACCGAACACGGCATCGTCTCGGCCGCTCGCTCGGAAGAAGACGCCCAATTCGAGATCGGACTCCGGCCGCGCCGCCTGGCCGATTTTGTTGGCCAGTCGAAGCTCAAGGAGAATTTGGATATTGCCATCACCGCCGCCCGCAATCGCGGCGAAGCGCTCGATCACGTTCTGCTCTACGGCCCGCCCGGGCTGGGCAAGACGACGCTCGGCGCGATTGTGGCGGAAGAACTCGGGGTCAAGTTCACTCCGACCTCCGGACCGGTGCTGCAGAAGAAGCTGGACCTGACCGGGATTCTCAGCAACATCGGGCTGCGCGAGGTCTTCTTCATCGACGAAATTCATCGCCTGCTGCCCGATGTCGAGGAGATGCTGTACTCGGCCATCGAGGATTTTCGAGTCGACATCCTGGTAGGTACCGGACCGGGCGCCCGCACTCATTCGCTGCCGATGCCGAAGTTCACCGCCATCGGCGCGACCACCCGCCAGGGACTGCTCAGCGCCCCCCTGCGCAGCCGGTTCGGCCTGGTGCTGCGGCTCAATCCTTACGATGAAAGCGAATTGTCGCTCATCGTCACACGGTCGGCCCGTCTTCTGGAGACGGAAATCGATTCCGGCGGCACCGCCGAGATCGCGCGCCGTTCCCGCGGTACGCCCCGCATCGCCAACCGTCTGCTTCGCCGGGTTCGCGACTATGCTCAGGTGCGCGCCGACGGCCGCATCACCCGCGACATCGCCTGTACGGCTCTCGACCTGCTGGAAGTGGACCGCTACGGCCTGGACGAAATCGACCAGAAGATCATGTTCACGGTGCTCGACAAATACTCGGGAGGCCCGGTGGGCCTGAACACGATTGCCGCATCCATCGGCGAGGAGGCCAGCACGATTGAGGAAGTCTACGAGCCCTACCTGATGCAGATGGGCTTTCTCGACCGTACCCCCCGCGGCCGCGTCGGTACCTTGCGCGCCTTCGAGTACTTCCGGATTACCCGCCGCGGCCCGGCCGGCGAGCAGCCCTCGCTCTGGCAGGCGTGACAACCGGCCGAAAGTTTGCGAAACTAGTAGAGTTATGTCTAGAGTTTGCGAGTTGACGGGCAAGCGGCCCTCGGCTGGCCGCCGGGTTTCGCACGCCAACAACAAGTCTTCCCGTTGGTTCCTGCCGAACCTCCACAAGAAGCGCTTTTTTCTGCCGAGCGAGAACCGCTGGGTGACCCTGAAAGTGTCGGCCGGTGCGATCAGGACCATTGACAAACTCGGCATCGAAGCCGTGATTGCGGACCTTCGCAAAAAGGGCCAGAAGGCTTAGGGAGAGTTACTCAGGATGCCACGAGTTCTCATCAAATTGGTCTCGACTGCCGGCACCGGTACGTTCTACACCACGAGCAAGAATCCGAAGACAAAAACGGAGAAGCTCGAGCTGAAGAAGTACGACCCGAGGATCCGCAAGCACGTCGTGTTCAAAGAGCAGAAGATCTGATCCTCCGGCGGACACCCCCAACGTCCGGTTCCTCCGTCAGGTTTCCCTTTCCGCGCGTTGATACCGTGATCGACTTGCGTCTCTACTACTCGGACTCCTACTGGATCCCTCTTCCGGAAGGGCACAAGTTCCCCATGGAGAAGTACCACCTTGTGCGCGAGGCCTTGAACCGGAGCGGCGGGTTCGAGTTTGTCCAAGCCGGATTCGCACGCCGGGAGCAGATCGAACTGGCGCACGACCCGGAGTATGTGGGTCGCTTCCTCGAAGGCACGCTCGACCCGCGCGTCCTCCGCCGCATCGGCTTTCCCTGGTCCCAGGGACTCGTCGAGAGGACCCTGGCTTCCGTGGGGGGCACGATGGCCGCGGCGCAGGAAGCCCTCGACTCCGGTTTCGGCGGCAACCTCGCCGGCGGAACGCACCACGCCTCCCGTTCGGAGGGCTCGGGCTTCTGTGTCTTTAACGATCTGGCGGTGTCGATTCAGTGGCTGCGCTCGACCGGGCAGGTGGAACGGGCGGCGGTCATCGATCTCGACGTTCATCAGGGCGACGGCACAGCCGCAATCTTCCTGGATGACCCGGACGTCTTCACGTTCTCGATGCACGGCCGAAACAACTTTCCGCTGGTCAAACCGCCCAGCCGCCTGGATGTTGATTTGGACGATGGCGTTGGGGACGACGAATACCTGCGGATTCTGGAGGAGTCGTTGCCCGGAGTGTTCGAGTTCGACCCCGGCGTGGTGTTCTTCCAGACCGGAGTGGATGGCCTGTCGAGCGACCGTCTGGGACGGCTCTCGTTGACGCATGACGGGTTGTGGCAGCGTGACCGGATGGTCATGGAGAGTTGCCGGACGTACGGAATCCCCCTGGTGGCGACCCTGGGGGGCGGTTATTCCGCGCCGATCGAACTCTCCGTGGAAGCCCACGCCAACACCTTCCGGATGGCGAAGCGGGTGTTTGCGGGAACTGCGATTGCCCTGCGCGCATAACGCTAAAGCGGGCCGGTGATCCGCCGATAAGAGCACCGAGGCTATATGGCGTCGCAACGGCGGCTCGACGGCCGGCGATTGGCTTGGGCTATCGTCGCAGCCGGCATCCTCGCTTGGATGCTCAGTTCCGGCGCACCGGAACTCAATGCACAAACCAGCAGTCCGACCTTGAGCGCGAACCCCGCCGCGGCGCAGTTCAGCTACATCCTGGGCGGCACCGTTCCCAAGGAACAAAAGATCACCATCAAACAATCGAGCGGCACGGCGCTGACGTTCACGGTGGCGGTTTCCTCCGGCGCCGGGTGGTTGATTGTCACTCCCGCCACCGGAAAGACCGGCACGGCGATCTCCCTCTATATCAACCCGTCGAGCCTTTTGGCGGGGGATTACGTGGCGACTCTGACGATCGATGCGGTGGGTTCTTCGGGCCCGGTCGCCGTACCCGTCACTTTCAAGATCCGCAATCCGCCGCCCACGATGAGCGTTGCGCCCAATACGGCGAACTTCACCTGGAAGACGGACACGGCAACGCCGGCGGCTCAAGCGCTCACGGTAGCCACGGATGGCGAACCGGTGACATTGCAGGTGACGGCCGCTGGAGGAACGTGGCTTAGCGTGGACAAAGCGACCGGCATCGCCGTGGCGGGGAGTCCGTTCACCTTTTCCGCGGTCGCGACTCCGCAGGGTCTCAATCCCGGCAGTTACACCGGCAAAATCTCTGTCTCTTCCGCCAATGCGGCAAACAAGAAAGTCGAGATTGCCGCGACCCTGACGGTCAGTCCCGGTACGGCGGTGATTTCCACGCTCTGGCCAAATGCCGCCCCGATCGGGTCCAATGACACGACCATCACCCTCCGAGGGCAGCACCTGTTCAAAGATGTTTCCGTCGTCAAGGCTGGGACTACCTCACTCACCGCCACCTGGATCAGCACAGACGCCATGCTGGCCGTGATTCCGAAGACCCTGCTCGCCACCCAGGGCGCCATCGGCGTCACGGTGGCTAATCCGAATCAACCCGCCTCGAATACGGTGAACTTCACGGTCACAGCGCCGGGGCCGCAGATACAGGCTGTGGTGAACGCCGCGAGTTTTGCCTCCAGCCAGTCCGGCGGCAACACGGTTGTGGCGCCGGGCGAACTCATCGCCATCTTCGGATCGGGAATGGGGCCGTCGGCATTGACGCAGGCTGCGCCGGTCTGCAATCCCGCGCCCTGCGCCTATCCAACCACCCTCGGCACGCCAGCCACCCTGGTCGAATTCGAACTGACTGCCACGGTGTGGACGCCCGCACCCTTGATCTTCGTTTCGGCGAACCAGATCAATGCGATGGTTCCGTTCGCCGCGGCTCCGGGAGGGGCGGTTAATATGCGGGTAACCTACAACGCGCTGGTGTCGACCCCGGTGGCCCTGTCCATCCAAACCGCCGAACCAGGCCTGTTCACCAGTGATTCCACGGGCCGGGGACAGGGCGCGATCCTGAACTTCAACGCCACCACCAGCGCCTACACCCTCAACTCCGGGAACAACCCCGCGCTGAAGGGCTCCACGGTAGTCCTTTACCTGACCGGAGGCGGAGCGCTCAACCCGGCGCCCACCACCGAAGGTGTCGTGATTGGCACCGGCACTCCGCCGGTCCTCGCCAACGCGCCATCCGTCACGATTGGAGGCGACGGGGCTACCGTGACCTATGCCGGTGCAGCGCCAGGATCGATCTCCGGCCTCGCCCAGCTCAACATCACAGTGCCCACCACGGTGAAGGCGGCTAAGGACTTGCCGCTCGTGGTGACCATCGCGGGAAGGCCCAGTCCCGCCACCGCAACCATCTCGGTGAAGTGAAACCGATCTGACAGAAGGAGTGCGGAAACAATGTCCGCTCCCTTTGCGTCAACCCTTAATCTCGAAGATCGCCTCCACTTCGACGGCGGCGCCGGTGGGCAGCGACGCGAACCCCAGCGCGCTCCGCGCGTGATATCCGTCGCCTTCCTTGCCAAAGACTTCATGGAAAAGGTCGGAGGCGCCGTTGATCACCAGGTGCTGCTCGATGAATTCCTGCGCGGAGTTGACGCAGCCCAGTACCTTCAGCAGGCGCAGGCCATCCAGGGTTCCATGTGCGTTCCACACCGAGCGCAGGATCTTTTGCGCGCAATCGCGGGCGCCCTGATAGCCCTGTTCGGTGGTCACGCCGGCACCCAACTTGCCCTTCAGATCGCTGACGTGCCCGGAACTGATCAGCAGTTGACCCGACCGTACGCAGAGGTTCAGGTAGCCCGGGGTGAGTTTCTCGAATTTGATGCCGAGGCTCTCGGCCTTTTGTTGTGCGCTCATAGGAGACAGACAACGATTGTATCCGACAATGCCGCTGTCGCCGTGGGGACGTTCCGGATTTGTTGACAGGGCGGTCCGCGGGGGCCGAGGCTACAGCCTGTGAGCGCCTTGGGTTTTGGCGAGGTTCCTGTCGAAAGTGCCAAGCGGGAGATGCCCGGCCGCTCGCGCAAGTTGCAGCATCAGGCAGTCGGAGAATCCCAGCGTCGGTTTCGCGCGGAACAATTCCAAGGCCGCCGCCACCGTATCCCGATCCTGAAGGACCAAGTCCCGGTGGTGGAGCAGCATTTCAATCGCACGCGCAAGTTCCTTCGCATCGAGGTCGAATACGCTCGATAGGACCCACGTCGCCTCGGCCAGCGCAAGCACCGACACCCATGCGCCCTTCTCGACAAAACTCTCTGCTGAGGCGACCTGGCGGGCGTCGTCGCGGGTGATCAGCCGAACAACAACATTCGTATCAACGGCGCGCATACCGCTTTCGGGCGTACTGCCTGATCCCGTCCTTTAGTTCGGAGACGCTTCGCGTTTCCGGCGTTTGGGCGCCGAATAATTCACGATGGATCTCCTCCGAACTAAAACAGCCCGCCCGGCGGACGATGATTCGGTCGCCATCCTCTTCCCATTCCAATACGGAGCCCGGTCCCACTCCGAGCTTTCGACGCACATCCACTGGAACGGAAATTTGACCCTGTGCCGTGAGTCTCGAGTGCGCGATCGCCATATCACAATATTACCAGGGTAATGACGCTGACTTTGCACTCAGCGAACCGGGACGAACTTCTGCGCCCGCCAGTTCAGGATCTCGGAGGTGTACACGGTTCCGTCGGGCGCAACTGCCAGTTGATGGCAATAGTGGAACTGGCCCGGCTGCTTGCCGTACGAGCCGAACGCCCCCACAACTTTGCCGCTCAGGGTCAACTTGACGACGCGGTTATTGTATCCATCGGCCATCATCAGGTGCTGGTCCGGAGTAAACGCCAGACCCCACGGCGCGCCGAGATCGCGCCATTGTTCAATGAACTTGCCGTCTGCGTCAAAGACCTGGATGCGATAGTTCTCGCGGTCGGCGACGTACACTCGGCCACGTGGGTCGACCACGATCGAGTGTGGCGTGTGAAATTCTCCCGGCGCCGAGCCGCGCTTGCCCCATTCCTTGAGGAAGCGCCCGTCCTTGTCGAATTTGACCACGCGCGAGTTGCCGTAGCCGTCGACGACATAGACGTCGCCGTTCGGTCCGATGGCAACGTCGGTCGGCCGGTTGAAGCGGATGACCCCTTCGTCGCGCAACCCGCGCAGAGCGCCTCCCGCGGATCCGTCGGGCATGGCGCTCGTGGTATCGGAGGGCGACTTCCAGCGGCCGAACACCATCAGAACGCGGCCATTGCGATCCAACTTGAGGACGGTGTGCGCGCCATCATCGGCCGTCCAGAGGTTGCCTTCGTTGTCGACACGAATCGAATGCGCGTGGTTAAACACGTCGTCACCCCAGCCGCGTACGAAGGTCCCGTTCGCATCGAACTCCATCACCGGGTGACGTCCGCGGTGGAACACGAACACGTGGTTGGCGGAGTCGACAGCCACACCCGCGGTTTCCTGGAAGTTGGTGTAGGCGGGCGGACGAGGCCAACCGGGGACGCTGCGGTAATTCAACGCCGGGACCGGCGGCTGGGCGCACAGGGCGGCACAGAATGCGAAACAGGCGAGAACGCGAGGCATGGTTGACATTAAACCACGAAGCACCGATCTCGTTGGCACAGCACGTGCACCGAGCCACACGGAGCAGTGTTGTCCTGGCGGAAAGTTGTCTCCCGTCAGGCAGTTGCCGCATGGGACTCTCCAGAACCAGGGTGTGTTTCCTCTTCGTTGCGGTCGTGGTGGGTGGAAGTACGCGATTCGCCGCCGCGCAGCAGGGTAGCCCACTCTCCTCGGGACCCTGGAGCGCGGCGATCCAAACGGGCATCGCCCAGGTCATGCAACTCTCGCTCGGGGGCACTTTCAACCAGGGACCCGCCCAGCAAAACCGGCTCACGGTGACCCGAACCAGCCTCTTCCGCTCCGCCGACTCGCTGCAACTCTACGGCTGGACCACGACCGACCTGCGCAAAGCCTCCGTGGACTTCGAAACAGGATTCCGGTATCGGGCTCCGCTGCGCAGGTTCGCCGGGGGAACGATGGTTGGCGGTACAGGACTGGAACATTGGAATTACCCTTCCGTCCTGACTGGCACCCGCGACCTGGTGCTCGACAGCTACCTGGGTTGGATCGGGGGCGAAAGATTCCCGGTCACTCTTTCGGGCAACGGCAAAACTCTGCTGGTCTCCGATCTTCCGCGAGGAACGTTTGTCTGCGTGCAGGCGCAGCACACTTTCAGGCTTTTCCGGCGGCGGGGTGTCTCATTGTCGATCCAGCATGGGCCGGCCTACGTCTACAGTTGGGGCCTGTACGGGAGGGTGGGTCACCGCGTCCTGCGCTACTACGCGACCCCGCAGCTGTCTCGAGGGCGCTGGACGGTGGAGTTTATGGCCAGACCCCAAGCGGGACTGCAGCCTTACATTCCGGACAACGGCTACTGGTTCATTTCCTTCATCCGCCGATTCGGCGGGTAGCGCTTCCGACGGGTTCTTAAACAGGTAGCAGAAATTCCAGCGTGCCGCTTCCATCGGTTTGTTCAGCCGGGTATTGATCGCGCCGCGTGTGGTCGATAGATCAGTGAGAGGTAGTGATGCGGCGATTCATCCAGCTCCAGAGACGATGGTGCGAGAGTTTCGACAAACTGCTTCCCGCCGAATGGCACGTCGATGGCAACCGGGAGTTTGTCGAGCGGGTCGCGGGTGGATATCTCTTCCCGGAGGCAGTGGTATACGACATCGGGGGTGGAAAACATCCCCTGATCAATCCGGAACTCAAGAACCGGCTCAACTTGCGGGTGGTCGGCGTCGACATCGACGCGGCCGAACTGGCTGCCGCTCCGGCAGGTTGTTATGACCGAAGAGACTGTGCCGACATTCTCGCCTATTCCGGCGACGGCGCAGCCGATGTCGTGGTGTGTCAAGCGCTTCTCGAGCACGTGCACGACGTCGAGCGGGCATTGGGTGCGATTGCCGCTACGCTCAAGACGGGCGGCGTCGGGCTGGTCTTTGTGCCCTCGCGCAATGCGGTTTTCGCCCGGCTAAACCTGATTCTTCCCCAGGCTGTGAAAAGAGCGTTGCTTCACAGGCTGTTCCCCTCGTCTCGCGGCAAGCAGGGATTCCCCGCATTCTATGACCGCTGCACACCGGCGGCGATGACGGCCGCTGCCGCCAGGCAGGGACTCAAAGTGGCCGAGCGCCGGCTCTATTTCCAAAGCAAGTACTTCTCATTTTTCCTCCCGTTGCATGTCGCGTGGCGGTTGTGGCAAGTCGTTTTTCACCGCATCGCGGGCGCGGAAGCGGCGGAGACATTCACATTGGTGCTGCGGAAACCCCTCACGGAGCACGTCCGGTCAGGGATAGCCGCGATCTCGCACTGACGCCGCAAGCCCTTGTCCGTAGAAGGGGAGTTCGCCCGGATCCCTGCACGCATCGGAGAGACGATGATCGAGATCGAGGAGGCCATGAGGTCCATGACAGATGGCGGAGAGCGGGGTGACCGTGCCTGCAGCGAAAGTGCCAGGTGCGTTCTAAGGAACTGACAATTGTTTTCCGGGTCGCCGGTCGATTACGATTCGCCGCGAAATCAATTAAAGACATCTCCGTCTGCGACCGAAAGAAAGGTAGGAAGTCTGATGCGCCACCCTCTCCTGACCCCACCATGCACCCGCCGCGGTACATTCCGGTTCATTGACCGGCATTGCGCGCCGGCTCGCGACGGCAATCCCTGGAATTCGCGGTTATATTGCCGACAGCTGTGGGACTACCTCCACAGGTCCAGAGAGGGTGGACTCTGCTGAACGACTTTCGGCTCTCCGGCATGACCCTACGAACAGATCGAGGTGCGGCGACGAATCGAGACAACAGCCGGCCGAACGGACGTGCCGGAAAACGGACATGAAATCTTCAAAGCTTTCCTCGTTCCTGATCGGGGCTTTGCTTGTCATCGGATTGTACTTTCCGACTTCCCAGGGCGGGATCATCTCGAAAGAGATGCAGTACCTGTTCAGCGGAGTGCTGTTCGTCCTCCTCACTCCTCTGCTGCTGAGCCAGGGAGGTGCGATGGGTGGATGGTCGGTTCCCAACGCGATGGCCATCAGCGGACTTTTGTTTCTTGCGACCCTGGCCTCCCCGTTCACCAGCGTCGCCTACGGAGCCTTCGTTCCGGTTCTTCTTTTCTCGGTTGTGTACTCCCTTCGGCTGAAGGATCTGCCCCTGACCCGAATGCACGGACGTTTGTTTGCCGCGGCCCATCTGGTGAATCTGACGTGCGGCACCCTGATTATTCTCGAGGAACCGGTAGTTCTCCAGTTCATTGGCGATCACTACGCTGCCGCATATCCTGAGTTGGTCGCCAACATGTTGATTCAGCAAAAGCCAGTATTGATGTTCCACAGCCACTCAGTGGCGGCTTTCTACTTTTACCTTTTCTTCTTCCTGGCTTTCCGTACATATAGCGCTACCCAGGGCAGGCTCTACATCGTCTTCGCCCTCGGCTACCTGGTGTTGACCTGCTGGGTCAACTCCTTTACGGCCTACGCGCTGCTGGCGCTGGCGTTGATCCAAATCTGTCGCGGCTTTGGGTGGGCGCGGACGAGAACCCTCGGCGTCGTCGCTGTTGTGGCGTTGGCGGCGGTAGTGGCCGTGGGGCCATCGGAGTACACAGTCGATGAGCTTTGGTGGAGAGTCGGCGAGACGCTCGCTTCGCCGGCAAATGGATGGCAAGGCCGCTACTCCGGGTCGGGAGGGTTAACGTCGAACCTCGAATACATTGCTCGGAATCCGTTCTCGCCGATCGGGCTGGGGTTCTCGGAGCAGTTGGTATACGGGGACTCCGGTCCTGTGATCTATATGATTCGGGGATCAGTTCCGCTGCTTGTGGCGGTCTACGGCGGACTCTTTCTTTTTTTCTGGAAAAACCTCAGATCGCGGCGGGATGCCCTTTTCCTGTTTCTTGTCTACACGGGCTTTGAAGTGGGGTACGGGAACCTGGAGTACCTGCGGACGCAGTACCTGCTGCCGTTTCTGGTCGTCTACATGAACAGCCTTCCCGATCCGGCGAGAGTGCTCGGCACGGTGGCCGTCGGGCGGGCCGCTGGTGTCAGGGGTGCACTCGCAAACGCCGACCTGGCCTATTCACGAAGAATGACCCAACCGACAAGGCACCTGGCCTGAGCCGAACCTCACTTCTGACTCGAGATGCAGACCAAATCGCCGCCAGTGCAAACCCGGATAACCCTCATGGCCCACGAAGGTGAACTGCCCGAGCGGCGGGTCGCCACTGCAGTTCTCACATCAGTCCGTCGATGTATTGGTCGGGATGGGCGTGTGGGAGCCGCCCGGATTCCCTCGGGCGGGGCTGGTCCGCCGGTTGCCCTCTCTTCGCTGCCATGCGAGATCCTCAGCGGTTCAAGTGTTCATTCTCCACGATTCAGGGGTTCGAAGCCGCAGTGGGAAAGCTACTGTCGAAGTTGACTCAACCCGCGGCCGGACTTTGCCTACGAAGCGCCGCGGCGCTCGCGAAAGGCCCACGCCTTTGCAGGCGAACCGAAGGCCGCGTCAGAGGGACTCTTCGGGCGGCCCGTCACCTCCGCCGCCGTTCCGTGTGTCGAAGGACATGTGCATGACTGACCGCGTACCCCTTTCGATGCTTCAGCGCCTTGCCGCGAATTCCGGATGGAACTGCGCCGGTCAGGCGATACCGATGCTCGTGGCGTTGGCGACCGCTCCTCAATTGGTGCGTCTTCTTGGGGTGGAAAGGTTTGGACTTCTGGGGATCATTTGGGCTGTCCTCGGGTATCTGGGCATCTTCGAACTGGGAATCGGACGGGCCCTGACACAGTCAATCTCGCGGCGCCGGGAGAGCCACCGCTCAGGGGAGGTATGGGTGGGGCTCCTCGCGCTGACCTCGATCGGTCTCTTGGTGGCGCTGCTCGTCGGCGTGTTCGCGCATTGGTTTGCCGCTCGTGCGTTTCACTTGCCCCCTCCGCTCTCCGCGGAAGTTCACGATGCGTTCCTCGGCGTTGCCCTGGCAATGCCGTTCGTGTTGGTTTCGACCGGCCTGCGGGGGATTCTTGAAGCCCATGGACAGTTTCGCGTTCTGAGCATGGTCCGCTCCACTGCCGGTTCGCTCATGTTCCTCGGACCGTGGACCGTCTGCATGGTCCAACCGAGTTTGTCCGGCGTGGTGGGAGTGCTGCTCATCACGAGAGCGGCCACCTTTGCCGTACTGCTTCGGATGTGCCTCAGGCGAACCGAGGAACTGAGGTGGACGCCGTGTTGGTCCACAGCCACCCTGAGCCGCCTGCTCGGTTTCGGAGGATGGGTCACGGTCTCGCAGTTGGTGGGATCCGCCTGGGGCCTTGCCGACCGCATGCTCCTGGGCATGCTCGCTTCCCCGAGCGCGGTTGCTTACTACGTCACGCCTAACGAGATCATCTCCCGGTTCGGCCTCATATCGAATTCCCTGGCCACCGCGGTGTTCCCGGACTTCGCACGTGCCGGCGCGAGCACTTCGCGCGCCTCTGGTCTTTTCCTGTCGGCCACTCGATGGCTGTTCTGGTCTATCTGTCCGATCAGCCTCCTGGTGGCTGCCGCCGGTCCTCAACTCCTTAGGCTCTGGCTTGGACCGGTGTTTGCGCGCGAGGCCGGCCCGCTATTGCCGTGGCTGATTGCCTACCTGGTTCTGAACAGCTTCCTCGCCATCCCTGTTGCATTTCTGCAAGCGCGCGACCGCCCGCAAGTGTTTGCTAAATTCCAGGTGGCGGAGCTCGCTCTGGTGCCCGCGCTACTGGGAGCGGGTATCGTTCACTCTGGGGCGTTGGGAGCGGCAATTGTGATGGTCGTTCGAGTAGCCGTGGAGACCGTTTTCCTTACGATGACGGTGTCGCGTGACCTCACGGCCGTATCCGTGAAAATGAATGGTTTATTAGCCCTTTTTGCAGCCGATGCCGTGGCGGTGCTGGTGGTGGGCTCTCTGGCTGGCCTCCAGGAACGGATGGCTGCCGTTCTTCCAATCAGTCTTCTGCTGATCGCGAGCTCAGAGCTGCTCGTTCGTCGCGCACACCAGTTATCGGCCCGCTGCCGGTTTCCACTCCAAGGGAACCTTGGAGAATCTCAATGACAAACCTGGCGCGGGGCGACGGAACGAATGCGCATCGGAGATCGGGTTCTTGTGACCGCCGTGTCTCGAGCACCGCGACCGCCTCTATGTTTTGGCCAACCGGGCCCGCCCGTCTCCGACTTGGAACTACCAGTTTGTGAGCGAGCCGTCCGGACGGCGGAACAGAGGGATCGGCGTGCTCTTCTCCGTCACTTCGGCCACCAGCTTCAAAGGCTTCGTATCCAGTTCCACCCCCAAGCCGGGCCGCGCGTTCGGCCACAGCTTGCCGTTCTTGAAGTCGTAACAGGCCGGCAGGTGGTCGTACCTTTGCGAACCGTTGCCGGTCATCTCGTTCAGGCAGGGCCCGGAAAAGACGGCACAACAGTGCACCAGCGCGGCGATGGAGACGGGACCGGTGAAGTGCGGCGTCAGGCCGACGTAGTGAGTTTCGCAAAGAGCCGCGATCTTCATGTACTCTGTGATTCCGCCAACGTTGGGAATTGTCGCGCGGTTGTAGTCGATCAAACGCTGTTCCACCAGTTCATTGATGTCCCAGCGATCGCCGAACTGCTCGCCTACCGCGATGGGAACCTTCACCATCGAACGGACGTTCCGGTAGACTCCCGGATTTTCCGAGCGCACCAGGTCTTCGACAAAGTACGGTTCCAGGTCTTCGATCAACGTGCTGAGGCGGACCGCGTCGGCGAGATCGAGACGTGTGTGATAGTCGATGCACCAGTCGCCGTCTTTGCCGACGCCCTCCCGGATGTCGCGGCACTGTTCCAGGGTTTTCTGGACCATCAGCTTGGAGTTGAAGGGATTGCCCGAATCCGGATCGGCGACCGAGGTGCGGAAGCCGCGGAAGCCGTACTCCTTACAGGCGCGCGCCGTTTCCCGAAGGCTGCCCTGCGAGGGGAAGCCCGTGCTGTAGCACTCGATGAACTCACGGGCCTGCCCGCCGAGCAGTTGCCAGAGGGGAACGCCCAGGGCTTTTCCCTTGATGTCCCACAGCGCCAGATCGAGCGCGCCGAGGGCGTGTAGCTTTTCACGGCCCGCCGGATAGAAGTAGCCGCGATACATCAACTGCCACAGCGCGTCGATGCGCATCGGGTCTTCGCCGATCAGCATGGCGCCGCATTGCTCGACGGTTTCCCGCGTGCCGCCTTCGCCGATTCCCGTGATGCCCTGATCGGTTTCGACGGTGACGATGTGGAAGGTCTGATTGAAGAGGGCGCGGCTATTTGGGTTGTGATAAAAGCGTACGCGCTTGATCTTCATCTTCGAGGGCGCCGCAGTGACCGGGGGGACAAGCGCGGCGGCTCCCGCGCCGGCAATGGCGGAGTGGAAGAACGAGCGTCGTTTCATGCCGAAAGACTCCTGCCCGGAGAAATGTCAGTATACCGTCAGTTTACGGGAGCGCCGCGGAGAAAGCGGAACGGCAGGTAGAGCAGCAGAAAAATGACGATCGCCGCGAAGGCTCCTCCGACGAGATACCACGGCCATGGACCGAACAGATCGAGCAGCGAGGCGGCCTCCGGCTTCTCGCACAGGTACATGTAGTTGGTGTGGAAGACCGCATTGAAGACGCCAATCACGGCGGCATAGGCGCTGACCGTGCCAAAAGCCCGCCACAGGGATGCGAAGTCGACGCGGGTCAGGCGGGCGGCGGCGAGCACGATGGGCGTGATCACGACGAAGGCGTGCCCGCTGAAGAAGTAGAAGGTGGGGTAGGACAGGGCAGGCGCCCAGAGGTCGGGCGTGAGCAGAGCCATGGCGGCGCCGCCGACCCCGGCGAAGTAAGCGACTTCGAAAGCGAGGCGGTTCAGGGTCAGGGCGGCAATCGCGGTGAGCCATAACGTGAGGTCGCAGAGTTCGAGAGGCAAGCCGCCGGGGAAGCGGAATCCTTCGAGGCGCAGGCGATAGACATACCAGGTGAGTTCGTTGGCAATGAGAAACCAGCCAAGGCATCGCCTGGTGATGTCCGGGTTCCGCGACGCCGCCCTGACGAGCAGCCAGGTCGCTGGCGGTATTGCTACCAGAATCGCCCAGTGCATCGGCGAGAACAACACGAAGTCGGTCCGCATCGCACCTTTAGTTTGCGCTGAAACCGGGGCCGTGAGCAGCCAACGTCAGGCGCGAGCGCGGCGCATGCTTTTGGTAAGCGGCGTGACCGGATCGAGCGCCATCCAGAAGAACACACCGGCAAAATAAACGGCTGCCGAGATGTAGAACGTGATGTCCCAGTTGCTGCCGGTGTATTGGAGGATGTAGCCGATCGCGATCGGCGACACGACTCCCCCCATGTTGCCCATCATGTTCATCGCGCCCGAGAGTGTGCCGGCGTAGGGCCCACCCACGTCCATGCAGGCGCCCCAGCTTCCCGGCATCACGAGGTCATTGGAGAAACTCGCCATCCCCATGGCTAGCATGGCGAGGGCGGGACTCTCGATTCGCGTGGACAGAAGCAGGAAGCCGGTAGCTCCGGTGAATCCCAGATAGGCCATCAGACGGCGGCTCTGGCCGACGTTGTTGTTGGTGGCCTTCGCCAGCCATGGGTAAAAGTAATTGCCGCACAGAAACGCGCCCACACCGCCAAGGAACAACGGCAGCGTCGCCAGCAGGGCGCTGGTGGCCAGATCGAGGCCGCGTGCGTTCTTGAGATAGGTCGGCAGCCAGGTGATATAGAAATACCAGCCGTACGACAGGCAGAAGTACTGCCCGCACAGCAGCCATGCCTGTTTGGATCGGACCAGGAGCCCCCAGGGAATATTGCCGTGCGACTCCTCGTCGCCGCGCGCACCCTCGATCAGGCGGACTTCCGCTTCATTGACGTTCGGGTTCTCGCGGGGGTTGTCGCGGAACCAGCGATAGAAGAAGAAAGCCCACACCACTCCGATGAGGCCAAAGAGCTCAAAGGCGCGGCGCCAGTGCATCACCTGCAGAATCTGTTGCACCAGAAGGGGAGTGAACGCGCCGCCCCAGCGAGCGCTCATCCAGACGATGCCTTGCGCTCGAACCCGTTCCGATTGCGGCAGCCACGTAGTGAACGCTTTGGTGACGTTCGGGAAGCAGCCGGCTTCACCGGCGCCGAACATGAAACGCGTGACGACCATCGAGGCGTAGCTCCAGGCCCAACCCGTCGCCGCGGTGAAGAACGACCACCAAATCACGACGCGCATCAGGACGCGCCGGGGGCCCATCACGTCTCCCAAGTATCCGCCCGGAATCTCGAACAGAGCGTAGGCCAGCGTAAAGGCGCCGAAGACATAGCCTTTCTGCGTGGTACTGAGCCCCAGATCCTTCTCGATGAAGATGATCGCCTGGGAAATGCAGACCCGGTCAATGTACGTGATGATTGCCAGCGTGACGGCGAACAGGATTACCCGGTGACGAACACCCGTGGGTTTCTGCGTGAGTGCTTGCGTGGCCATGCTCAAATCATGAGACCACTTTCGTCAACCGGTTGGCAAGAAGCGTGCGATAATCGGTTCCCATGCCGATGCAGCGTCACGCGCATGCGCCTTCTCCGTTCCAGATCTTCGATGCGATGAACGCCTACCAGCGGACCCGGGCGCTCGAGGGAGCCATCAGGCTTGGCCTTTTCACGGCGATCGGCGACGGATTGGACTCGCCAGCGGCGATCGCCGACCGATGCGAAGCGTCGGAGAAAGGGATCCGCGTCCTGTGCGATTACATGACGGTCGCCGGCCTGCTCATAAAGGCCGAAGGGCGGTATCAGCTCACGCCCGAATCGGAGCTGTTCCTCAGCGAGCGCTCGCCGGCATACATGGGTCATGCGATCGAGTTCCTCAACTCCGAGGAGTTGATGGGGGCGTTCGAAGACGTCGCGTCGGTGGTTCGCAACGGCGGCACCCTGATGCCGGACCAAGGGAGCGTGAGCCCGGATAATCCTGTGTGGATCAAGTTCGCGCACGCGATGGCCACCATGATGATGCCCGTTGCCGAGGGAGTGGTTCGACTGGCCGAGGAACCGCCGGAGACGCCCCTTCGGATCCTGGACATCGCCGCGGGACACGGAATCTACGGCATCACCTGGCTCAGACATTTTCCTCACGCGCGCTGCGTAGCGCTCGATTCGGCGGCCGTTCTGGAAGTAGCCCGGGAGAATGCGGCCAAGTTCCACGTCAGCGACCGGCATTCGCTGTTGCCGGGAAGCGCGTTTGAGGTCGACTTCGGCGCCGACTACGACGTGATTCTACTGCCTAATTTCCTGCATCACTTCGATGCGCCGACGTGCGAGGCCCTCCTTGCCAAGGTGCATCAGGCCCTGAAGCCCGGAGGGGCCGCGATCACGGTGGAGTTTGTTCCCAATGAGGATCGCGTAAGCCCGCCGTCGCCGGCGACTTTTGCGCTGATCATGCTGATTTCGACGGAAGCGGGAGACGCCTACACGTTCCCGGAACTCGACCGGATGCTGCGCAATAGCGGATTCCCGCGGAACGAGATCCATCCGCTGCCGCCGACGCCTCAATCGGCCATCGTGTCGCGGAAGCCGTAGCGTCTGCGTTGCGGTGACATCATGATGTCTCAAGCGTTATCATCAGTATGTGCGCACAACTCTCGCCCTGGATGATGATGTCGCCCGCCTGTTGCATCGCGAGGCGCGGCGCACAGGGGCTTCCTTCAAGGAGACGGTTAACCGGTTCCTGCGTTTGGGACTGACGACGCCACAAGCACAGAACAAGAAGCCGTTCACTGTCGAACCGCGTCCGCTAGGCCTTCCGCCCGGATTGAGCTATGACAACGTGGAGGAACTCATCGAGGCCATCGAAGGGATAACCCACAAGTGACGATCATCGATGCGAACTTATTGCTCTACGCGTACGATTCTACCTCCGCTCAACATACGAAGGCTCGCATCTGGCTCGAGCGTGTGCTGTCCGGGGGCGAGCCTGTAGGTCTGCCATGGCAGTCGGTCGCAGCGTTCCTTAGGATTTCGACTCACCCGAATCTGCAGCGCGAGCGGTTCAGCACCGAGGAAGCCGCGCGGGTTGTCGACCTGTGGCTGGAGCAGCCCAATGTCCGGTTGCTGGCGCCAGGGGATCATCACTGGTCACTGTTCCGCCAAATGGCAGTCGATGGTCAGGCTCGCGGCGGGCTAATAACGGATGCTCAGTTGGCGGCGTTGACGGTTGAGTACGGCGGGGTGCTCCACACCACTGATCGTGATTTCGCCCGCTTTCCTGGTCTCCGCTGGGCCAATCCGCTTTCGTAAGTGCGGCTGCCCCTGCCCCTGCCCCTGACTTCACATCGCCCGCTTGAGTTTCGCCTGGTAGTGCGCCAGCGCCTGGTCGATCATGGCGCGAGCTTTGGTCTTGTTCTCGCCGGGACCGAAGTTGTTTCGCTCTTCCAGATA
>JBJXGR010000274.1:0-2550 GCA_046160045.1 Bryobacteraceae bacterium | reverse complement strand
GTCCGATTAGCAAAACACAGAGGTTATTTTCATATCCCCACCTTTCAACGCAGAATCGATACCTGAAACGGAGCGTAAGCTACTGATCTACACTCACTTATCCGTCGTCGCAAAGTAGCCACGCCCGGACGATTAGCCTTGCGGGCATTCCGCTTGGAGTCATTTTAGGATTGATTACTGTATATTCTGAGCGGAGGTCACGAGTCTGGATACTTTGGACCGTCTTGGGCGTAATGTACTGTCTTTCGCCGACTATATACAGTCACTTCTTTGGATTTTGGGCTGACTGGGACGCATGTTGGCGAGAAGGAGAGATGTGAAAGTCCGTCGCGCTTTGCCAGTTTCACCAACTGCTCCTGGAGGGACCAGGATGCGGTGACGTCTTCCACCTTATCGGGTCAGCCTTCCGTGCCGGTATGGAACGAATGTCATTACGTTGTTGATCTCTTTGATCGACAGTTCTTTTCTGCTGAAGAGGCTCATTTTTGTCCTTTCCACGGACTCGTGGTCGCAGGCGGCATGCCTCCGACCACGACTCAACGTAATAAGGACTGGTGAGCAAAAACCAATATGCACTACCGCTGCCTCCTGGCGATTCACTCGCCGCAAGACAGTTGGTTCACCTCTACCCGATCCAAGGTTTCTATCGTTATGGAATGATGCGAGCGGATCGTATACGCGAGCCCGATAAGAAGGGCTAATTTCTGTCGTTTCGGTGGGTTGAAGGATTGGCTTTCGAGGTTCGGGAAGGTCGCAGAGCTCGTTACTGCGATTACTGCGTTAAGCCGGGCATTCTCGCAACTTGTTGATTCTGGATGAATTCTATTTGTCAGGATTCACGCCGTGAACGCATAAGTTCTTTAGTTTCAATCGGCGGTCGTTTTCCCAAGCTGGACGTCGTGGGTTCGAGTCCCATCTCCCGCTCTATGTTTTCAATCACTTGCAGCACTCGCCGATCAGCTCTTGTCTCATTTGTCTCAATTAGGCGCGGATGCCCCGGACCGTAAGGCGTTGAAATCCGACCACAGCGCCGCCACCGTTTCCCGCTTCCGGGCCACGGAGGAGTCGACGTGATCCGACAGGTGAACACCTAGGCCGTGGCCCCTGTTGATCGGCGATGATCTTGGGGTCCGTACCTCTTTCCTGGTGGAGGGTCGAATGCGACCGTCGCAGGACGGCGAAGTTGATCCAGCCGTATCCAGTCGAGTCCCGGCGGCTCCAAGCGCGGATAGATGCATCGGCGCAGGACGTTGTCTGGCGTCGGAATAGGTACTCCGCTTCCTGACCCGTTGCCCGGCGCCAGTCTCCGTTTTCGTATTTCTGCGGAATGTACACCTGTTCAACGAACCTTTGCATCGGTTCGGCTCCCAACGCGTTGCCCGGGTTCCGATTCAATACAGCAATGATGTCGTCCAACGCGCTGCGTGCTTGCTTCTCGTTCATCTCTGAACCGCGGCCGAGTTGAACACTTTTTTGCGGAGCCCCTGGTGCGGGATAGGATTTCCCATACCAGGGGTGTTTTTTGCCTGCACTTCAGGAGGAAAGCATCGATTTCCGCATGTCTATCCGCCCTTATGGAGGGCTCAGCCGGGTGGCTCGGTTGCGGTTGGTTTTCGAGACCACTCCCTCCCTCGGGGTGGGTCTGGAAACCACGCTGCAGCCTGGCGGGCGGCGCTCTAGGCTTGTTGACGGATCTCTGCACTCAGGCCCTCCGTGGCCTTCCACATGTCATCGGTTCGCGCCCGCGACCTCGCAATCTCCTCTCCCAATTCATGACCGCGCTGAAGCGCCGCTTGCCTTGTGCCAACTGCGTCTCAGAATCGAGATACCAGGCCGGGGACTCCTCGACCTGCCTGCCCTCAAGCTGCTGTAGTTCTAACGCTCGCGCTTTGGCGACCCATCGGTCCCTTTCGGTCGTGAGGCTGGCGTTGACCTTCGGCTCGCAAGCACGTTTGAACCACACTGCGTGGAGCTCGCTCTTCAGCCACAGGTTGGCAACATCCGTGAGGACTGAGGACGTAATCTGGGTGAGCCAATCCGCAAAGATTTCGTGACGGACGGCGGCAGTTGACGTCCATAATTTCAGATACTCCTCCGCCACCTCGCCAAACCGCTGCGCTGCCAGTCTGGTCGTCTCCACAACTCCTCTCGGCTCCATGGATCTTCATAGTTAGCCTTCACGTATCCATGCCGTGACGGTGCAGCCCTGGCCAAGGCTCTCTCCATCGCAGAACGTTGCACGTCCTGAAGCCTGAGATGCTCACCGGTAAATCCGCACTTCTCGATGAGAGATTGACCGGAGACAACAGGGACGAGGATGAATGACTCGTTGGCGGAAATGTTTCCAGGCGGCTGGGGTCAATGGGCTGGAGACCGCTCCCTTACGGTCGCGGCACGGATGGCGGTGCGGCACGGATGGAAGATCGCGGTCCCTAAACCCGATTCGGTTCGGGGTGCACCCACGGCTTCCGATACGGGCGGCGCAGCAGGCGATTGGCTTCCTCATCCCCAACCACCCGCTGCTTCACCGGATCCCACGTGAGCGTGCGG